>CAVJBM010000125.1:0-5490 GCA_963647775.1 Anaerovibrio sp. | reverse complement strand
CCATCATTCTGGAGTCCTGCGAGTACTGCAACTCCTTCCTGTCCTTCTTCCCCACGGTGGCGGTGATCCTGAACATCGAGGCGGACCATCTGGATTTCTTCAAGGATCTGGCCGATGTGGAGCACTCCTTCCGGGCCTTTGCCGACCTCGTGCCGGAGAACGGCGTCATCGTGGCCAACTGCGAGGACAAGAACACTATGGACACGCTGGCGGGGGAGACCCGGCCCATGCTGACCTTCGGCGTGGAGCGGGGCGACGTCCACACGGAGAACCTCACCTTCGACCACGGTCTGGCCCGGTTCGATCTGGTGGAGCACGGGCAGTTCTTCGCCCACATCGAGCTGTCCGTCCCCGGCGTCCACAACGTGAAGAACGCCGTGGCCGCGGCGGCGGCCTCACTGGTGCTGGGCGTGCCCGCCTCGGCGGTGGCGGAAGGCCTGGCGGCCTTCCGACTGCCCGGCCGGCGGTTCGAGTTCAAGGGTGAGTACCGCGGCGCCGCCGTCTACGACGACTACGCCCACCACCCCGGCGAGCTGAAGGCCCTGCTGGACATGGCCCGCACGCTGGACTACAAGCGGGTCGTCTGCGCCTTCCAGCCCCACACCTATTCCCGCACCCACGAGCTGTTCGACGATTTTGCGGAGGTGCTCAAGCTGCCCGACGTGACCCTGCTGGCGGAAATCTTCGCCGCCCGGGAGGACAACACCATCGGCATCTCCTCCAACGACCTGGCCCGGTGCATCCCGGGCAGCGAGTTCTGCCCCACCCTGGAGGACGTCACCGCCCGGCTGCGGGACCTGGCCCGGCCGGGGGACCTGATCCTCACTGTGGGGGCGGGGGACATCTATCTGGCGGGCGAGGTGCTGGTGGCCGAAGCTTAAGAAAAGCCTCAGAAAAAACAAAGAGAAAGCAAAGATCTTTTTGAGAGGATCGAGAGAGGAACGGCCGCCCCGCGGGGCGGAGAAATGAGGAGAATATGAGCATTGCTGTCGCGCGGGAGGTCGAGATCCGGGAGGTGACCGGCAAGGCGGAGCTGAGGACGTTCGTGGACTACCCCAATCAGCTGTACGCCGGGGTGCCACAGTTCGTGCCCGCCTTTTACGGGGACGATCTGGCGGACTGGGACGAGAAAAAGAACCCCGCCATGGCCTACTGCGAGGCCAAGCGCTTCCTGGCCTACCGGGACGGGCAGGTGGTGGGGCGCATCGGCGCCATCCTGAGCCACAAGGCCAACGAGAAGTGGGGCACGGAGCGGATGCGCTTCTCCCAGGTGGACTTCATCGACGACCCGGCGGTGTCCGCGGCGCTGTTTGCCGCCGTGGAGAACTGGGCCCGGGAGAAGGGCTGCACCCAGGTCCACGGCCCTCTGGGCTTTTGCGACATGGACCGGGAGGGGATGCTGGTGGAGGGCTTCGACCGGCGGAGCATGTTCATCACCTACTACAACCACCCCTATTACAACGACCATCTGGCCGCCCTGGGCTACCGCAAGGACACCGACTGGCTGGAGTATCAGATCACCATTCCCGCGGTGGACAGCGACCTGGCCCGGAAGCTGCACCGCATCGCCCGCCGGGTGCTGGACCGGGGGGGCTACCACAAGGTGCCCGCCAGCCGGGGCGCGGACTTCAAGCCCTACATCCCCAACGTGTTCCGCCTGGTGAACGAGGCCTATGCCCCCCTGTACGGCGTGGTGGAGCTCAACGAGGCCCAGATCAAAAAGTACGCCGCCAAGTTCCTGCCCCTGGTGGACCCGGATTTCGCCTGTCTCATCGTGGACAACAACGATCAGCTGGTGGCCTTCGGCGTGTGCGCCCCCTCCATGGCCGAGGCCATGCAGAAGAGCCGGGGCCGCCTGTTCCCCACCGGCTGGGCGCGGGTGCTGCGGGCGCTGAAGAAGAACACGGTGGTGGATCTGCTGCTCATCGCCGTGCGGCCCGACCTCCAGGGCCTGGGCATGAACGCCGTGGTCATCGACCATATCCTTCACGGCTGCGTGAAGAACGGCATCCGGTACGCCGAGACCGGCCCCCAGCTGGAGACCAACATCAAGGAGCTCAGCCAGTGGAAGCTGTTCGAGAAGGAGCAGCACAAGCGCCGCCGCTGCTACATCAAGGACCTGTAAAAAACCGCCCCCGCTTCGACGAAGCGGGGGCGGTTCGTTTTGACGCAGCGGCAGGGCACGGCCCGATGAGGGCATTGGGCCCCACGATATGCAGGGGCCGCTGTTCCCGGCGGCCCGGGGCAGACGGCCCTCAGTCTACCGGGACGGGCTCGCCGGCGGCGAAGCGGAAAATGGTCTCCGCGGCGTTGCGGCCGGAGCCGGGCGCCAGCGCCGCCGACATGGCGGCCAGCTTCTCCGGGTCGCTGAGGGTGGTGAGGCACAGCTCGGCGATGGCCTCGGGGCTCTCCGCCGTCACCGCGCCGCCCAGCCGGGTGAAGAAGTCCAGGTTGGGCCCCTCGCAGCCGGCCACGGCGTTCACCAGCACCATGGGCAGAGCCTTCACCCACGCCTCGGACACGCTGATGCCGCCGGGCTTGGTGAGGTAGAGGTCCGCGCTGTCCATCAGCAGGGGGATGTCCTGCACGAAGCCCAGGATATGTACGTTCTGCCGGCCGCCCAGCTTCTGGCTGAGCCGCTGGTACAGCTGCTTGTTGGTGCCGCACACGGCGGTGAGCTCGCAGTCGGGGCCGATCATGTGGGTCAGGCTCTCCGTGATCTGCTGGATGGGCCCCGCCCCCATGCTGCCCGACATGATGAGCAGGTGCCGGTGCTCCGGATCGACGCCCGCGGCGGCCTTGGCGGCGGCCTTGTCCTGCCGGCGGTAGAACACCTGCCGCACGGGGATGCCGCTGCCCGTCAGCTTTTCCATGGGGATGCCCAGGGCGGCGAACTCGTCCTTCAGGCTGTCATCGGGGATGAAGAGCCGGTCCAGGTCCACCTGGTCGCAGCTGGGGCTGGCGGTGTAGTCCGTGGCCACAAAGCAGGTGCGCAGGGCCATGGGCCGCTCCTCCTGGAGCAGGGTGAGCAGGATGGCGGGGAACAGGTGGACGCAGATCACTGCGTCGTACCCGCCGGCCTTGAGGTAGGCCCGCAGCTTGCGCAGCACGCCGCTCAGCAGCTTGGCCGTGCCGCCGGAGCGGGGCTGGAACAGCTGGGGATGCTCCTGGGCGTACTGATAGGCGTCGTCGGTGAACTTGGGGAAGTGCCGGTAGAGCCCGGCGTGGAGGTCGGACATGAGCCGCCCCGCCCCGCTGGACACGAACTGGAGGGTGTCCACGATGTCGCAGGGGACGCCCCTGGCGTCCGCCACGCTCTTGATGGCCTTGGCGCAGGAGTTGTGCCCCTCGCCGGCGCTGAAGCTGAGGATCAGGATTCGCATACTTCCGTCCTTTCTGCTGCCTTCGCCCGGGCGGCGCGGCGCTCCATGCGCTGGAGCAGCGTGGCCAGCCGGGGGCGTTCGTAGCGTTGGATGAGAATAAAGGGCAGGTTGCCCAGGAGAAAATAGATGAGCCAGAACAGCCACCCCAGCTCCCGCCAGAGCCGGATGCACCACAGCCCCAGCACGGAGAGCACCCAGTGGACGAGCTCCGCCGCGCAGGTCTCCTGAAGCATGAGGCGGAGGGTGGCCTCGTCCAGGTCGCCGGATAGCTTTTTGGGCGGCATGAGCTTGCGGAACAGGCGGCTCATATCGGGCACCTTCTTCTGCCAGAAGCGGATGCCCAGTTTATCATAGATGCGGCCCCGGCGCTCGAACCGGAAGTCCTTATAGGGGAACACGTCCCAGCGGAACCAGCGCTTGGGGATGAGCCGGCCCAGCAGGAACATCCCCACGCCGATGACCGCGATGTAGAGCGCGCAATGCCAGAAGCCCATAAGGCCCTCCCTTCTTGGAATTGATAATTGACAATTGAGAATTGACAATTAGGGCGGAGGTCTGCTCTTTTCGCTGCGTATCGACACTGCCGCGGCGGCGGAAGAACAGACGGGCCGCCCTCCTCGTCTTATTATCAATTATCAATTGTCCATTGTTCATTGTTCATTGTTCATTGTCCATTACTTGTGGTACCCCGACCCCTCCCGGATCTTGCAGGAGCGGTACAGCTGCTCCAGCAGCATGACCCGGGCCAGATGGTGGGGGAAGGTCATGGGGGACATGGACAGCTTCACCCACGCCTTGGCCTTCACCGACGGGTGCAGCCCGTAGGACCCGCCGATGACGAACACCAGGTGCTTGGCGGCGCTGTGCTCCCACCGGCCGATGAGCTCCGCCAGCTCCTCGCTGGAGTACAGCTTCCCCTCCACGCAGAGGGGGACGAGGCTGGCGCTCTCCGGCACCTTGGCCAGAATAGCGGCGGCCTCCTTTTCCAGGGCGGCGGCGATCTCTCCCTGGGTGGGATTCTGGGGCAGACGCTGCTCCGGCAGCTCGATGAGCTCCAGCTTGCAGTAGCCCCCCAGCCGCTTTACGTACTCCGCCGCGGCGTCTATGTAGAATTTTTCCTTCATCTTGCCCACGCAGATGAGGGTGACACTGAGCATAGCCTATACCTCCATCCAGCCGGAACACTCGCCGCGGGGCGCGGCGGAGACCGCCACGTCGCCCCCCAGCTCCGCCCCGGCGCTTTTGAGGACCCCCTCCGCCGCGGCCAGGGCCAGGGGCGGGCGGTTGTTCTCGGCGGAGAGGTGGGCCAGCACCACCCGCCGGGCGCCCCGCTCCGCCGCCCACAGGGCCAGGCCCGCCCCCGCCTCGTTGGACAGGTGGCCCCGGTCCCCCAGGATGCGCCGCTTCAGAGCGGGCGGGTACGGGCCGGCGCGGAGCAGCTCGACGTCGTGGTTGAACTCCCCCACCAGCAGCCGGGCCCCCTGGATGCCCGCGCGGACCTGGTCGGTGACCACCCCCAGGTCGGTGCAGAAGGCCAGCTTGGCCCCGCCGTCGGTGAGGGTGTACCCCACGGGGCAGGCGCAGTCGTGACTGGTGGGGAAGGAGCCCGCCGTCAGGGTGCCGGCGGCGAAATACTCCCCGGGGTCAAAGACCCAGAAGCGGTCCGCCAGCTCCGGCCAGCGGGCGCAGACGGCGGCGGCGGTGGGCTCCGTGGCGTAGAGCAGCAGGTCCAGCTGGCGGCACAGGACGGGCAGGCCGGCGATGTGGTCGCTGTGCTCGTGGGTGATGAGCACGCCGTGGACCGAGCGGGGGTCCACCTCCAGCGCCCGCAGGCCGGCGGTGATCCGCCGGGCGGAGATGCCGGCGTCCACCAGGATATGGGTGCGCCCGTCGGACACTGCGGCGCAGTTGCCCGAGGAGCCGCTGGCCAGAGTGGCCGCTTTCAGCATGGGATGGGAGCCTCCTTGTCATGGGGTGAAAAAGGGGGCGGCCGCAGGCCGCCCCGGTGGGAAGAATGGCCGGTCTCTGTTGTGGGGATGCGCCCGCGCGGCGTCAGCCCGCGGCGGCGGCCTTCTCGGTGTCGGGATCGGGCACGTCCACAATGGCG
>CAVJBM010000124.1:0-2488 GCA_963647775.1 Anaerovibrio sp. | reverse complement strand
AAGTACCGCAAGGGGGAGGAGGAGTGCCCCATCAGCCTGAACATCCCCATGGTCTCCGCCATCATGCAGTCCGTGTCCAACGACACCCTGGCCGTGGCCCTGGCCAAGGAGGGCGGCCTGTCCTTCATCTACGGCTCCCAGTCCATCGAGAGCGAGGCCGCCATGGTCCGCCGGGTGAAGGAGCACAAGGCGGGCTTCGTGGTCAGCGCCTCCAACCTCACCCCCGACCACACCCTGGCCGACGTGCTGGAGCTGAAGGCCCGCAACGGCTTCTCCACCGTGGCCATCACGGAGGACGCCACCGCCCACGGCCGGCTGCTGGGCATCGTCACCAGCCGGGACTACCGGGTGAGCCGCATGTCCACCGACACCCCCGTGCGGGAGTTCATGACCCCCCTCTCCAAGCTGATCACCGCCCCCGCCTCCACCACTTTGAAGGAGGCCAACGACATCATCTGGGACCGCAAGCTGAACGCCCTGCCCATCGTGGACGACGAGGGCAAGATGCTCTACTTCGTGTTCCGCAAGGACTATGCCGAGCACAAGGAGCACCCCTTGGGCCTGCAGGACGCCAGCAAGCGCTACATGGTGGGCGCGGGCATCAACTCCCGGGACTACGCCCAGCGGGTCCCCGCCCTGGTGGAGGCCGGGGTGGACGTGGTGTGCATCGACTCCTCCGAGGGCTACTCCGTCTGGCAGAAAAAGACCATTGACTGGGTGCGGGAGCACTACGGCGACACCGTGAAGATCGGCGCGGGCAACGTGGTGGACCGGGACGGCTTCCGCTACCTGGCGGAGGCCGGGGCCGACTTCATCAAGGTAGGCATCGGCGGCGGCTCCATCTGCATCACCCGTGAAACCAAGGGCATCGGCCGCGGCCAGGCCACCGCTCTCATCGAGGTGGCCGCCGCCCGGGACGAGTACTTTGCCGAGACCGGCGTGTACGTCCCCATCTGCTCCGACGGCGGCATCGTCCACGACTATCACATGACGCTGGCCCTTGCCATGGGCGCCGACTTCCTGATGCTGGGCCGCTACTTCGCCCGCTTTGACGAGTCTCCCACCAACAAGCTGATGGTCAACGGCCAGTACGTCAAGGAGTACTGGGGCGAGGGCTCCAACCGGGCCCGCAACTGGCAGCGATACGATCTGGGCGGCAAGACCGGCCTGGCCTTTGAGGAGGGTGTGGACTCCTATGTCACCTACGCCGGCCGCTTGCAGGACAACGTGGCCAAGAGCCTTTACAAGGTGAAGTCCACCATGTGCAACTGCGGCGTCACCACCATCCCCGACCTGCAGAAGAACGCCAAGCTCACTGTGGTATCCTCCACCTCCATCGTGGAGGGCGGCTATCACGACGTCACCCTGCGCACCACCACCGGCGGAAATATCTGAAAATGATAAAGGAGCCCCGCCGGCTGTGCCGGCGGGGCCCCTTGCTTATTCTCCTATCTCGCCCGCAGCTCCCAGAAGGCCACAGCGCTGGCCGCCGCCACATTCAGGGAGTCCACCCCGGGCCGCATGGGGATGCGGACGGTGTAGTCGCAGCCGGCGATGGTGGCCGGCGCAAGGCCGTCCCCCTCGGTGCCCAGCACGATGGCCAGCCGCTCCTCCCGCCCCAGAGACGGGCAGTCCACGGGGACGGAGTCGTCGCTGAGGGCCATGGCGGCGGTTTTGAAGTCCAGGGCCCGCAGCCGCGCCAGCCCCTCCCCCGGCCACTGGTCCGGCCGGCCGCCGATATAGGTCCACGGCACCTGAAACACCGTGCCCATGCTCACCCGCACCGCCCGGCGGTAGAGTGGGTCGCTGCAGGTGGGGGTGACCAGCACCGCGTCCACCCCCAGGGCCGCCGCCGAGCGGAAGATGGCCCCCACGTTGGTGGAGTCCACGATGCCCTCCAGCACCGCCACCCGGCGGGCGTCGGCGCAGAGGGCCTCCACCGCGGGCAGGGGCCGCCGGCGCATGGCGCACAGCACGCCCCGGGTCAGGGTGTAGCCCGTCAGGCCCGCCAGCAGCTCCCGGGGGCCGGTGTAGACCGGGATGTCCCCGCAGCGCTCCAGCAGACCCGCCGCCTGGCCCTCCAGCAATCGGCGCTCCGCCAGCAGGGACAGGGGCTGATACCCCGCGTCCAGGGCCCGGCCGATGACCTTGGGACTCTCGGCGATGAACACGCCCTTCTCCGGCTCCCGCCGGCGGCGGAGCTCCCCCTCCGTCAGCCGGGCGTAGACGTCCAGCCCCGGGTCATCCAGCCCGGTCAGTTCCACGATGCGCGCCACAGGCGTCCCCTCCCCTGCCGGGCCGGGCCCGGCGCAGTCTCTGGTCCATGATACCCGCTCCGCCCGGTTCTGTCAAGGCGGGCGGCGGTTTGGCTCTTGACGCGGGGCCGCCGCTGTGGTAGAATAATCAAGCTGGTTTCCCGGCACAGGTGAATACGCTGGTGTAGCTCAGTCGGTAGAGCAGCTGATTCGTAATCAGCAGGTCAGGTGTT
>CAVJBM010000123.1:0-8783 GCA_963647775.1 Anaerovibrio sp. | reverse complement strand
ACCCGGCCGCAGACGATGTTCAGGTTGCCGTTGCGGCAGCGGAGGGCATCCAGGAACTCCTTGGGCACCTGCTCCCCCTTCAGGCGCACCCGGTAGTGCAGCTCGTAGAGGGTGCCCATGCTGGTGGTCTTGACTCGGTCCAGCCGGACGGAATCGGTGTACTGGGCGAAGAGGTCGTCAAACAGGCCGTCGTAGTCCAGGTCCTCGGGAATGGTGATCTTCAGCTCCCGCTCGCTGTCCTCCCCGCCGCCGAAGCGCAGGGCGGAGAGCAGCAGCAGGAAGGCCGCGATGATGAGGAAGAACAGGGCGGCCACCACCACGTAGCCCATGCCGGTGGCCAGGCCGATGGCCATGGCCAGGAAGATGGCGGCGATCTCCCGGGCGGAGCCGGGGGCGGAGCGGAACCGCACCAGGCTGAAGGCCCCGGCCACCGCCACGCCGGCGCCGATGTTGCCGTTGACCAGCATGATGACCACCTGCACCATGGCGGGCAGGACGGCCAGGGTCAGCAGAAAGCCCTGGGAGGGGCGCTCCCTGCTGCCCAGCCGGGCCAGAAACGCCGTGGCCAGGCCAAGCAGGAGGGAGATGCCGGTACAGATGAGGAAGGTCCCAACGGTGAGTTGGGTGCTGATGATGGAATCAAGCACTGCGGTTCATCTCCTTTTCTGCGGAATTTAAGATGAAATTCTGATAGCAGGCCCCGTATTTGGAGAAGGACGTGGGGAAGATCTCCGCCTGGCTCAGCAGATGGCTGAGCCACAGGGGGGCCGCGCCGGGGATCTTCAGCTCCATCAGCACCTGCCCCGGCGGCAGGATGGGTGCGCCGCCGTCCCCGGCCCGGAGGTCCAGCTCCGTATCCCGCCAGCGCAGGCCGGTGTCGAAGGTCATGCGCAGCTCCGGCTGGTCGATGCCGGCCAGGGCCGTCCGGTCGTAGCCGATGAACACCTGGGGCACCGACCGGTGGAAGTGCTGGAACCAGTCGATCTCCCGGCCGATCTGCCCGCCGGGGGCGGCGGAGCCGTCCCCCGCCAGCCAGCGGGGCGCGTCGGCCGCCGGCATGACCACCCGCCGCTTGTAGACGATGCCGTCCACCTTCTTCTTGATCTCCACAAAGACCCTGCCGCCGTCCCCCGGAGTGCCGTAGCTGCGCACCCGGAGCTTTTCCTTATAGATGGGCTTCTCCAGAGAGGTGCGGATGAGGGACCAGTCGGCGGTATCATAATAGATGTTGCAGATGGTGTACCGGCCGTACTCGTCGTCCTTCATATAGGGCCGGGCCCCTGCCAGCAGGAGCTCCTGCTGGGCCGGCGTGATCAAATACTTCTTTTCATACCGCTGAAAGCAGCACTGTGTCGCCTTGGCCATGTCAGCCGCCTCCTTTGTTTTGGATGAGGTAAGCATACGCCGCCACCCTAAAGCCAGCCTAAAGAAAAAAAGCAGTCTGCCTTTAGGCTCCCTTTAGGCTGGGGCGCTATGATACGGCCATGATCCGAAAGGAAAGCGGATCACGGCAGCATCCCTCAACTACAAAAAGGAAGGTGTTCCTTATGAAATTGAAACGACCGGTATCCATCCTATGCGCAGGGGCCCTGCTCCTGTCCCTGGCCGCCTGCGGCAGCACCGACGGCTCCACCGCCACCACCTCTCCCGAGCCCTCCGAGTCCGCGTCCGACGCCGTCTCCACCCCCTCCGACGGGCAGACGCCCCCCGACAAGCCCGACGGCGAGGCCCCCGGCGGTCAGGGCGGCCCCGGCGGCTCCTTCGGCGGCAGCAGCGAGGTCACCCAGGGCGACAGCGCCAACACCATCACCGAGGACGGCACCTATTCCAATGTGACCTACACCTCCACCGGGGACGATGAGAACGCCCTGCGGGTGGACGGGGCCACCGTCACGCTGGACGGCGTCACGGTGGACAAAGCCGCCGGCGCTACCTCTAATACCGAGAACGGCGACTTCTACGGCGTCAACGCCGCCCTGCTTGCCACCAACGGCGCTACCGTCACCATCACCAACGCCACCGTGACCTCCTCCGCCCAGAACGGCAACGGCGTGTTCAGCTACGGCAGCGGCACCACCGTGAACATCTCCGACTCCGTCATCACCACCACCGCCGACAACTCCGGCGGCATCCAGACCACCGGCGGCGGCACCACCAACGCCAGCAGCCTGACCGTCACCACCTCCGGCAACTCCTCTGCCGCCATCCGCTCCGACCGGGGCGGCGGCACGGTGAATGTGGACGGCGGCACCTACACCTCCAACGGCTATAACTCCCCGGCGGTCTACTCCACCGCGGACATCACCGTGAAGAACGCCGCCCTCACCGCCAACAACTCCGAGGCCCTGGTCATCGAGGGGCAGAACTCCATCACCCTGGAGGACTGCGACGTCTCCGGCAATATGAGCGACACCCAGGGCGCCAGCTCTGACGAGAATGTCCACAATGTGATGATCTACCAGTCCATGAGCGGTGACGCCGACGTGGGCACCTCCACCTTCTCCATGACCGGCGGCAGCCTGACCGGGAACAACGGCGACCTGATCTACGTCACCAACA
The DNA here is from genome assembly GCA_963647775.1 of Anaerovibrio sp. Lineage (GTDB taxonomy): Bacteria > Bacillota > Clostridia > Oscillospirales > Oscillospiraceae > Enterenecus. The sequence continues at coordinate 6,224 of CAVJBM010000123.1, read as the reverse complement.
CCCACTGCGTGCTCACCCTGTCCGGCGTGACCATCGAAAATCTGGACAGCGATGGGGCTCTGCTCCGGGTGGTGGGCAACTCCGCCAGCCACGGCTGGGGCACCGCCGGCAGCAACGGCGCCCAGGTGGAATTCACCGCCGACAGCCAGACCCTGGAGGGCGACATCGTGGTGGACACCATCTCCACCCTGACCCTCACCCTCCAGAACGGCAGCAGCTTCACCGGCACCATCAACATCATCGACAACGCCGAGGGCGGCTCCGCCGTCAGCGGCAACGCCGTGGTCACCATCGGCAGCGGCTGCACCTGGACCCTCACCGGCGACTGCACCCTCACCAGTCTCACCAACAACGGCACCATCAACTATAACGGCCACACCATCACCCTGGCCGACGGCACCGTGCTGAAGTGAGCCGATCCCCCACAGAAAGGAATGATACCATGAAATTCACCGGCAAGCTGACCGCGCTGTTCCTCAGCGGCGCACTGGTCCTGTCCCTGGCCGCCTGCGGCGCGGCGGACGGGGCCGCGGCGGGCATCTCCGCCGCCCTGCCCTCCGCATCCCCCTCCGCGTCCGATCCGGCGGATGCCTCCGCCTCCCCCAGCGGGAGCACCTCCGCTCCTGCCGGGACCTCCGGGTCCTCCGGTTCCTCCGGGTCCTCCGGTTCCTCCGGGTCCTCCGGTTCCTCCGGGTCCTCCGGTTCCTCCGGGTCCTCCGGTTCCTCCGGGTCCTCCGGTTCCTCCGGGTCCTCCGGTTCCTCCGGGTCCAGCGCTTCCTCCGGGGCCTCCGGCTCCAGCGCTTCCACCGGGTCCGGCACGACCCCTGACGACGGCTATGAGGCCGCCGACGCCGTGAGCCTCACCTTCTCCGACAGCGGCATCACCGGCTCCGGCGAGGGCTTTGAGACCGACGACACCGCCCTCACCATCACCGCCGCGGGGACCTACCTTCTCTCCGGCTCCTGCGCCGACGGCTCCGTGAAGGTGAAGAAGGGCGTCACCGGCGTGACCCTGGTGCTCAACGGCCTGACCCTCACCAGCGCCGACACCGCCCCCATCACCTGCGCCAAGTCCAGCGGCGTCACCATCGTGGCCGCCGCCGGCACGGTGAACACCCTCACCGACTCCGAGCAGAACAACGACGACAATTACCCCGACAACGAAAACGCCGAGAACGCCGTCATCAAGTGCAAGGACGGCTCCCAGGTCACTCTGCGGGGCACCGGCACCCTGAACCTCATCGCCAACGGCAAAAACGGGATCAAGGCCGGGGCCACCACCGACGAGGAGGGCGAAGCCTGGCTCACCATCCGGGACCTGACCCTGAACATCGACGCCCCTGTGAACGACGGCATCAACGCCGAGCAGCTGCTCACCATCGAGAGCGGCGCCATCACCGTCTCCGCCGGGGACGATGGCATCCACTGCGACCTGACCATGAACGTGGGCGCCGAGGGCACCGACGGTCCCACCATCGTCATCAGCCAGTGCTATGAGGGCCTGGAGGCCGCCGACCTGAACATTTCCTCCGGCGACATCACCATCCACGCCAGCGACGACTGCCTGAACGCCGCCAACTCCGACCTGTCCGGCTACTCCTTCACCCTGAACATCTCCGGCGGCACCCTGGTGATGGACACCACCGGCGGCGACGGCATCGACTCCAACGGCAGCCTCACCATCAGCGGCGGCACCGTCATCGTCTGGACCGCCAACACCGCCGACAACCAGCCCCTGGACGCCGACGGCACCATCTCCATCACCGGCGGCACCGTGCTGGCGGCGGGCGGCAGCGCCGGCATGGGCATGAACCTCTCCGCCGGCCAGCCCTACGTGATCTTCGGCTCCGGGTCCTTCGGCGGCTTCGGCGGCGGCTTCCCCGGCCAGGGCGGCCAGAGCGGCGGCCAGTCCTCCGTCAGCATCAAGGCGGGCAGCACCGTTGAGATCAAGGCCGCCGACGGCAGCACCGTCTACAGCGGCACCGCCCTCTGCCAGGCCGGCTACGTGATCTTCTCCTCCGCCGACCTCATCAGCGGCAGCAGCTACACCCTCTATGTGGACGGCTCCAGCGCGGCGGAGGCCACCGCCGGCACCGACGCCATGAGCGAGGGCGGCCCCGGCGGCGGCATGGGAGGCCCCGGCCAGAACGGCCAGTTCACCCCGCCCGACGGCAGCAGCGACGGCACACCGCCCACTCCCCCTGACGGCAGCAACGGTACCCAGCCCACGCCGCCCTCCGATGGCAGCGGCACTCCCCCCACCCCGCCTGACGGCGGAAACGGCGGCCAGCCCGGTCAGGGCGGCCCCGGCGGCCAGAACGGCCAGCCCCCCGCCATGCCCGGCGGACAGCAGTCCTCCGGCGGCACCAACGCATAAACAGACGGAGCCCGGCGCATACGCGCCGGGCTCCGTCTGATCTGTTCAGATCTCCCGCTTCCGCACCCGCCAGAGCAGCAGATCCAGCGCCAGCCCCACCAGGGCCAGCCCCAGCAGCAGGGTCAGCGGGGCGGCGTAGCTGCCCGCCGCGGTGAGGATGACCCCGGCGGCCGAGGCCATCCCCGCGGTCCCCAGCAGGTTGAGCCCCATGAAGGACAGGTTGGCGGAGTAATACCGCGGGCCGTAGAAGGCGGCGACCAGCGTGGCGGAAAGGCTGGGATTCGCGCCGAAGGCCAGGCCCGTCAGGCACAGGCCCGCCGCACAGAGGGGCGCGGAGCCCTGCCTCACCGCCGCCAGCAGCAGGATCACCGCTCCAATGGTCACAAAATTGGCGGTCAGCATGACCCGCTTCTCCCCAAAGGCGTCGATGGCCGCGCCGGTGATCACCCGCCCCAGTCCGTTGCAGACCGAAAGAATTCCCACCAGGGCGGCGGCCAGGGGCGCGCCCATCCCCACGGAGAGGGAAATATCCCGGGCAAAGGCGATGACCGTGCTGCCTGCGGCGGCCAGCAGCATCACATAGAAGAAGCTCAGCCAGAAGGACGGCGTGCGCAGCATCTGGCCGGGGGTGCGTCCGGCGGCGCCGGCGGGGGCGGCCTTGGCTGCGGGCTGTCCGTCCGGCTGCCGCAGCAGCAGCGCCGCCAGCAGCAGCATCACCCCCAGGGCCGCGCCCAGAACGGTGTACGCCATACGCCAGCCCCAGCCCGGGGCAGAGATCATGACCTCCGCCGCGCTGCCCACCACCAGGGTGGACGCGCCGAAGCCCATCATCAAACAGCCGGAACTGAGGCCCACCCGGTCGGGGAACCAGGCGCACACCGTGGCGAGGATGGCGTTGTAGGCCATGCCGATGCCCAGACTGCAGCAGACGCCGTAGGACAGGTAAAGGGCTGCGATGCTGCTCCCGGTGATCCGGGCGGCGGCGGTCAGGCCGCCGCAGGCCAGCACCGCCGCCAGGGCCATCACCCACCGGGGGCCGGTCCGCCGGCCCATGGCGCTGCCCGCGATGCCACCCAGGCAGAAGAAACTCATGGTCAGCGTGTAGTTGACGGAAAGCTGCGCCGCGCTCCAGCCGAAGGCCGCCGCCAACGGGGCCTTCAGAATGGACCAGGCATAAATAATGCCGGAAAACAGCAGCACAACAACGCCAAGCGCCAGATAAAACCAGCGCCTGTTTTTCCCGTTCATATGTATTCCTCCTTTCACAGCAAGGCACCCGGAAGCTCTCCGCCCAGCAGAGCTCCGGGTGCCTTTGCCGTCACTTATTTCCCCGCTTCATGCGGGATGTGGGTATTACCCCTTGATCCTGGGCAGTTCCACCGGCCGGAGATACTCCATGTACTTCGCCCGGCGGCTCGCAATCAGGTCTTTTCCGCTTTCGGCTCTCATGTGCCCACGCTTCACAATGTCGATGTGATTGTTCATCCCCCAAAGGCTCCAGCGGTTATGTCTCAGAGCATCCTCGCCTGCGCTGAATTTGGTGGGCACCTGATCTGCGTCAAGGATCATATCGCACATCGGACAGGCGAACTTATCGCCCCGGAGCTCCAGCATTGTGCCATGGCAGCAGGGGCAAATCCCCGGCTCACCCTTCCACGAAGTATCTCCCGTATTCAGTGCGTTTGCGACGTTAACTCCCAACTGGTGGGCACGGGCCAAACATTCATCATCAGCCAAAACACCCTGGACTGCAGGGGTAAATCCTTGCACAAGGGAATCGACCACACGGTGAAAGCCCCCGACGAACTCCTGGCAAGTCATATTCATGATCGGCTGCATATACTCGACCCAGTCGGAGCCGCCCACCGCGATCGTAGCACCCACCTTGGGATTCTGCCCCACAAAGGTCCGGTAATCTCCACAGGCGTGCAGCTTGTTCAACAGCTTGATCAAAATTCCGGGCGGCAGGATATTGTAGATCGGCGCAGCAAAGATGATCGCGTCTGCCTCCCTGCACGCCTGCTCGATCAAATAAACATGATCCGCATCAGCCGGAGTAATACACCTGAATTCATTGTCCCCTGCCAGCTTACGCTTTACGCAGGTTTCACAGCCAACGCACGCTTTAACCTCCGCGTCCATCAATCGAATATAACTACATTCCGCCTCACAATGCTCCTGAATGGCCATCATGGCCTCTTTCATTAGAATTTCGCTGTTTCCGTTGCGCCGGCCACAGGAAATGCCAAGGACTTTTTTCATCGTATTTACCTCCTGAAAATTATGGTCAAGTGCTCTGTGGAATTATTTTTTGGCCAGATCCATCTGCTTGTACTTTGCCTCCGCCTGTTCAATGCGGCCGGGCTTCATGAACAGCACCAGAATGGCGCCGAGGATGCCCAGCACGCCGATGGTGAGGAAGCTGCCGGTGTAGCCCAGCCTGGTCATGGCAATGTAGGCGATGAGCATGGGCCCCAAGGAGGAGAGAATGTCGCAGATGGGCAGCAGAACACGCACCACGTTGCCGTAGCCGGAGCGCTTCCAGTACCGCACCACGCCGGAGATCATGTAGTTGCTGCCGCCGCCCATGAACACCGCCAGGAAGAGCATGGCGACGAGGGTGCAGGCCAGGTTGCCGCTCATGGACAGGCCGCAGGCCGCAACCATCAGCACGCTAGTGACGAAGATGGCCGTCTTGGTGCCGAACTTTTCATCCAGCACGCCGCAGATATAGCTGCCAATGCAGGCCACCACGGACACGCCGGTGAGGACCATGACGCCGAACTGCTCGTAGAAGGCGGCATCCACAGCGATGAGTACGGAGGAGATCTGGGTCATGAAGCCCACGGCGCCCAGCTGGATAAAGCCCAGGGGGATCACGAAGAACCAGGCGTCGCAGCAGGAGAGCACCCGCTTGACGGTCCAGGGGCATTCGGCCTTCAGCCGCTGCTGCTCGGCCAACTGGGCCTCCAGGTCGGCCTTGCTCAGGTCGGGATCGTTGTCGGGGTAACAGCCCACCTGCTCCGGGTTGTCCGCCAGGAAGATCTGCTGGATCAGCAGCACCACCACGGCGATCACGATGAAGGGCAGATAGGAGGCGAACATGCCCTTGCCCAGCAGGGCGGCCATGATGGCCATGCCGAAGCCCGCCGCCAGGGGCACGCCGAAGGTGGTCAGGCCCATGACGGTGCCCTGGCGGGTGGGAAACCAGTTGGACACCATGTAGCCCGTGGGCAGGCCCCAGCCCACCTGGGCCATTTTGATCACGATCATCAGCAGCACATACTGCCACATGCTGCCCACAAAGCCGAACAGGATGGAGGCCAGAATAAAGATCAGGCCGAACACCAGCGCGGTCTTCTTATAGGAGTGCCTGATGAGCCAGGTGGCCAGCGCAAACTGGAGAATGACCGCTGCCAGGCCGGCCCAGGTGTAGGTGGAGGTGATGGCGGCGGCGTTCCAGCCGCGAGTCGCGCTCAGGAAGGGGGCCATGATGTTCACCGAGTTGACCATCGCGATGGTGCAGAAGTAAAGCAGGAACATGTAGATGATCAGGGCCCAGCCCCGTTTGCCGTAGCCTCTTTTTTTCATGTGATTTTCTCCTTTCTCAGTTCAGAACTCTGCGCGAGGGGCATCAGTTTCCGCTCCTCTGCCCCCTCTCAATCCCCGACGGTGAGCCGCAGGACATACATGCCGTCGTTATTCGTCACAATAAAGATATTGCCCCGATCATCTACACACAGATCCTCCGTGCAGGCCGGCTTGGGTCCCGGCAGGGGATTCGGCCTGACAGGATTGGGCGGGATGAAGTAGGCGATCTCCTTGGGCACGAACTCGTCGGACACGT
>CAVJBM010000122.1:0-2171 GCA_963647775.1 Anaerovibrio sp. | reverse complement strand
GTGCTGGACGACGTGAGCCTTGACATCGCCGAGGGCAGCTTCGTGGCCATCCTGGGCCACAACGGCTCCGGCAAGTCCACCCTGGCCAAGCATTTGAACGCCATCCTGCTGCCCTCCGGCGGCAAGGTGTACGTCTGCGGGCTGGACACCGCCGACGAGGCCCGGCTGCTGGACATCCGCCGGCAGGTGGGCATGGTGTTCCAGAACCCGGACAACCAGATCGTGGCCAGCGTGGTGGAGGAGGACGTGGCCTTCGCCCCGGAAAATCTGGGGGTGCCCTCCGCCGAGATCCGCCGCCGGGTGGACGACGCGCTGGCGACCGTGGGCATGACCAAATTCACCCGCCACGCGCCCCATCTGCTCTCCGGCGGGCAGAAGCAGCGGGTGGCCATCGCGGGCGTGCTGGCCATGCAGCCCCGGTGCATCGTGCTGGACGAGCCCACGGCCATGCTGGACCCGGTGGGCCGCCGGGAGGTGCTGGACACCGTGAAGCGGCTCAACCGGGAGAACGGCATCACCGTGGTGCTCATCACCCACCACATGGACGAGGCCGCCCAGGCCGACCGGCTGGTGGTGATGCACGACGGGCACATCGTGGCCGACGGCGCGCCCCGGGAGGTGTTCCGGGACGTGGAGGGCCTGCGGGCCCTGGGGCTGGAGGTGCCGGAGCCGGTGGCCCTGATGTACGAGCTGCGGCAGGCCGGAGTGGACGTCCCCCTGGACACCCTGGACGTGGACGCCTGCGCCGCGGCCCTGGCCCCTATTCTGACTCACTGAGGAAGTTTCTGCTATGCCCATTCTTGAGACAAAACAACTGACCCATATCTACAGCCAGGGCACCCCCTTTGAGCACGTGGCCCTGGACCGCATCGACCTGACGGTGGAGGCCGGGGAGTACCTGGCCGTCATCGGGCGGACGGGCTCGGGCAAGTCCACCCTCATCCAGCACCTGAACGGGCTGCTGAAGCCCACCTCCGGGCAGGTTTTGTTCGAGGGGGAGGACATCTGGGGCTCCAAGGAGCGCACCCGGCAGGTGCGCTTCCAGGTGGGACTGGTGTTCCAGTACCCGGAGTACCAGCTGTTCGAGGAGACGGTCTATAAGGACATCGCCTTCGGCCCCCGGAACATGAAGCTGGACGAGGCCGAGGTGGACCGCCGGGTGCGGCAGGCCGCCCGCTTCGTGGGACTGGAGGACAGCCAGCTGGAGAAGTCCCCCTTCGACCTCTCCGGCGGGCAGAAGCGCCGGGTGGCCATCGCCGGCGTCATCGCCATGGAGCCCAAGGTGCTCATTCTGGACGAGCCCACCGCCGGGCTGGACCCCGCCGGCGCGGCCCAGATCCTGGAGAACATCCGCACCTACCACCGGGAGCAGGGGGCGGCCATCGTGCTGGTGTCCCACTCCATGGACGAGGTGGCCCGGGAGGCGGAGCGCCTGGTGGTGTTCCACGACGCGGCGGTCCCCTTCTCCGGCACGCCGGCGGAGGTGTTCTCCCACGGGGAGGAGCTGGAGGCCATCGGCCTGGGTGTGCCCGCCATGACCCGGCTGTTCACCCGCCTGCGGGCCATGGGGGCGGACGTCCCCGCCGGGGTGTACACCGTGGAGCAGGCCAGGGACGCCATCCTGGCCAGGCTGGGAAAGGGGGCGGTCTGAGTGCTGAAGGACATCACCCTGGGCCAGTACTTCCCCGGGAACTCCGTCATCCACCGGCTGGACCCCCGGGCCAAGCTCATCGGCCTCATCGCCTACATCGTGGCCCTGTTCCTGGCCGAGTGGTTCGTCACCTACGCCATCCTGCTGGCGGTGCTGATCGCCATCCTGGCCCTGTCCCACGTGAAGCCCAAGGCCCTGCTGCGGGGCATGAAGCCGGTGGTTTTCCTGCTCATTTTCACCGGCGTGCTGAATATGCTGTATACGCCGGGGCGCACCATCGTCAGCTTCTGGATCTTCACCATCACCTACGAGGGCGTGCTCCACGCCTTCTTCATGACCCTGCGCATCCTCATGCTCATCTCCTGCACCTTCCTGCTGACCTACACCACCTCTCCCCTGGCCCTCACCGACGGGCTGGAGGGGCTGCTCTCCCCGCTGAAGAAGATCAAGGTCCCCGTCCATGAGCTGGCCATGATGATGTCCATCGCCCTGCGGTTCATCCCCACCCTCATCGAGGAGA
>CAVJBM010000121.1:0-6169 GCA_963647775.1 Anaerovibrio sp. | reverse complement strand
GGGCAGTACCTCATCGACCTGCTCCAGCCCGCCTTTGTGCGCTATGCCTTTTCCCCGGCGGAGGGCACCGGCTTCCGCCTGGCGGAGCTGGGCAACGACGCCGGCATCTATGGCGCGGCAAAACTGGTTTTCGACGGAATGAAATGAGCGGCGCCCGTCTGTCTCCGGACAGGCGGGCGTTTTGTCCGCCTTTTCCCACAAAACCTATTGACAAGATAGGCTTTGTGGTATATAACTAATGCATACCAATTTGGTGTGCATTCCGGCACACGGAAAAAACTGCAACAGCGAAAGGATGGAGACATCTTTATGACGATCTATGTGGACAACGCGGCCACGACGAAAATGAGCCCCACGGCGGTGAAGGCTCTAGAGGACTGCCTGACCGAGACCTACGGCAACCCCTCCAGCCTGCACTCGGTGGGCCAGCAGGCCGCCGAGGCCCTCCAGGCTGCCCGGGAGACCGTGGCCGCCTGTCTGGGCGCTCAGCCGGGGGAGATCACCTTCGCCTCCGGCGGCAGCGAGGCCGACAACCAGGCCATCCGCTCCGCCGCGGCCATCGGCGCCCGGAAGGGCAAAAAGCATATCATTTCCACCGCCTTCGAGCACCACGCCGTGCTCCACACCCTCAAGCGGCTGGAGAAGGAGGGCTTCGAGGTCACGCTGCTCCCCGTCCATGAGGACGGCCTGGTGCGGCTGGACGAGTTGGCTGCCGCCATCCGGGAGGATACCTGCCTGGTGAGCGTCATGTACGCCAACAACGAGATCGGCACCATTCAGCCCATCCGGGCCATCGGTGCCCTCTGCCGGGAGCGCGGCGTGCTCTTCCACTGCGACGCCGTCCAGGCCGTGGGCCATATCCCCGTGAACGTGGCGGAGGACAACATCGACCTGCTGGCCCTGTCCGCCCACAAGTTCCACGGCCCCAAGGGCGTGGGCGTGCTCTATGCCCGGCGCGGCGTGCCCCTGACCAACCTCATCGAGGGCGGCGCTCAGGAGCGGGGCAAGCGCGCCGGCACCGAGAACGTCCCCGGCATCGTGTCCATGGCGGCGGCGCTGAAGGAGTCCTGCGAGCATCTGGAGGAGAACGGGGCGCGGATCGCCGCCCTGCGGGACAAGCTCATCGACGGCCTGTCCGCCATTCCCCACGGGGCTCTCAACGGCGCGCGGGAGCCCCGCCTGCCCGGCATCGTGAACTTCTGCTTCGAGGGCATCGAGGGGGAGAGCCTCCTGCTCCTGCTGGACGCCAAGGGCATCTGCGCCAGCAGCGGCAGCGCCTGCACCTCCGGCTCTCTGGACCCCAGCCACGTGCTGCTGGCCATCGGCCGGCCCCACGAGGTGGCCCACGGCTCCCTGCGGCTGAGCCTCAGCGAGTGGACCACGGAGGAGGAGATCGACTATATCCTGGCCGAGGTCCCCAAGGTGGTGGACTACCTCCGCAGCATCTCCCCCGTGTGGCAGGAGCTCCAGGCGGGCCAGCGCAGCTTTATGCTTTGACAGAAAGGAACGTGTGATTTATGGCACTTTATACGGAAACGGTCATGGACCATTTTATGAATCCCCGGAACGTGGGCTCCATCCCCGACGCCGACGGCGTGGGCGAGGTGGGCAACGCCAAGTGCGGCGACATCATGAAGATGTACCTGAAGATCAAGGACGGCGTCATCGAGGACGTGAAGTTCGAGACCTTCGGCTGCGGCAGCGCCATCGCGTCCTCCTCCATGGCCACGGAGATGGTGAAGGGCAAGACCATCGAGGAGGCCCTGGCCGTCACCAACAAGCAGGTGGTGGACGCCCTGGGCGGCCTGCCCGCCCACAAGCTGCACTGCTCCGTCCTGGCGGAGGAGTCCATCAAGGCGGCGGTGAAGAACTACTACGACCGCAACAACATCCCCTACGACCACAGCAAGTTCCCCAACTGCGGCGAGTGCGAGAGCTGCTGCATGGTGTAACGAAGCGCCCGAGCACCCGGGAGCAGGCCGGATGGAGCGAAGCGACGGGCAAAACCCAAGGAGGGCCGCAGGCCCGGATGGATTTGTCCGGAGTCGGAGTGAAGCCGGCCGTCGCGGAGGGTATGAGGCGTGATCAGGAAGCATCGCCCCCCTCCGAGTTCTGTAGGGCCCGATGCCCTCATCGGGCCGTATCCCCGCCGCATGGGGATGCAGTCACTGAAAAGCACCCCGCTGCCCGCCGGACAGCGGGGTGCTTCCCTGTGCGCGGGAACAACGAAAACCGGGATAGGCCGGGGCCCGTTTGGCCGCGGCACAAAAATGAAAAACCGGGGCCAAAGGTCCCCGGCAGATATTGAACAGGGGTGTGCGCTGTGCTATAATTTCCCCGATATTCAAAAAATATGGAGGGTTTCAGCCAATGAAGATCACATCCGTTGATATCATCAAATGCAAGCGCCTGGCCGTCAGCGCCCAGACGCCCGTCCTCTGCCGGGTCAACACCGACGAGGGGCTCTACGGCTACGGGGAGGCCGGCGTCTCCATCATGGACTTCTCCCTGGGCTCCTACGAGCTGATGCGCGTGTTCTCCAAGTTCATCCTGGGCATGGACCCCCTGGACACCGACGTGGTCTACGAGAAGCTGGTCAGCACCTTCTGGGCCCTGGGCAACGGCGGCGTCATCATGGCGGCCATCAGCGCCATTGACACCGCCCTGTGGGACATCAAGGGCAAGTATTTCAACGTGCCCTGCTACAAGCTGCTGGGCGGCAAGCACCGGGACCGCCTGCGCTGCTACGCCAGCCAGCTTCAGAACGGCTGGAAGGACCCCAACTTCCGCAGCACCCCCGGCGACCTGGGCTACCTGCGGGAGGCCTGCCAGGCGGCCCTGGCCGACGGCTACGACGCGCTGAAGATCAACTTCATCAGCAAGCATCTGGACGGCCGCCCCACGGCCAAGCCCGGCGGCGAACTGCGCAACTACATCAGCAAGGAGCTCCTGCGGGAGTGCGAGCAGCGGCTGGACACCGTCCGCGAGACCGTGGGCCCCGATGTGGACCTGATGATCGAGAACCACTGCACCACCACCGCCAACACCGCCCTCCAGATCGCCCATGTGGCCGAGCCCTACGACATCATGTTCCTGGAGGAGCCCGCCAGCCCCATGAGCCCCATCGAGTACGAGCGCCTGGCCGCCGGCACCTCCATCCCCATCGCCACCGGCGAGCGGTCCTACACCCGCTGGGGCTTCCTGCCCCTGCTGCAGAACGGCAGCGTCGCCGTCATCCAGCCCGACCTGGGCAACTGCGGCGGCTTCACCGAGTGCCGCAAGATCTGCGACCTGGCCAATCTCTACGGCGTCAGCGCCCAGGCCCACACCTGCAACACCCCCATCAGCGTGGCGGCCTCCCTCCACATGGAGGCGGCCATCCCCAACTTCATCATCCATGAGCACCACACCATGAACACCAACCCCGAGGTGCGGGCCCTGTGCGTCCACGACTATCAGCCCGTGGACGGCTGGTTCGACATCCCCGAGCTGCCCGGCATCGGCAACGAGCTCTCTGAGCAGGCCCTCCGGGAGGCTCAGATCGAGACCATCAAGGCATGAAGACCCAGCGGCCTTATCCAAGATTCGTCCTCTCCGACAAGGGGACCCGCTGGGTGGAGAGCGGGCACCCCTGGGTCTACGCCGCCGAGGTGCGTGCGGAGGAGGGGGAGGCCCCCAACGGCGGCCTGGCCGACGCGGTGAGCGAGAAGGGCAAGTATCTGGGCACCGGCCTGGTGAGCCGGGAGAGCAAGATCCGCCTGCGGCTCATCTCCCGCAACGCCAACGACCGCTTTGACGCCGCCTTCTGGGAGCGCCGGGTGCGCTACGCCTGGGCCTACCGCAGGACCGTCATGGGTCCGGACATCGATGCCTGCCGGGTGATCTTCGGCGAGGCAGACGGCTTCCCTGGCCTGACGGTGGACCGCTTCCACGACCTGCTGGTGACCCAGACCCTGTCCGTGGGGATGGAGCGGCTCAAGCCCCTGCTGTTCCCACTGTTGGTGAAGGTGCTGGCGGAGGACGGCCAGACCATCCGCGGCATTTACGAGCGCAACGACGCCGCCCTCCGCACCCTGGAGGGCCTGGAGCAGGGGAAGGGCTGGTTCCCGCTGGAGGGCCTGCCCCAGCCGGCGAGCCCCCTCACCGAGATCTGCGAAAACGGCGTGTACTATGCCGTGGACGTGGAAAGCGGCCAAAAAACCGGCTTTTTCCTGGATCAGAAGTACAACCGCCTGGCGGTGGCCAGGCTGGCGAAGGGCCGCCGGGTGCTGGACTGCTTCACCCACACCGGCTCCTTCGCCCTCAACGCCGCCATGGGCGGGGCGGAGCACGTGACGGCGGTGGACGTGTCCGCCGCCGCGGTGGAGATGGCCCGGGCCAACGCCGTCCGCAACGGCTTGACCGACCGCATGGACTTCATCGCCGCCGACGTGTTCGAGCTGCTGCCCCGGCTGGAGGCCCAGGGCGGCCGCCCCTACGACTTCATCATTCTGGACCCGCCGGCCTTCACCAAGTCCCGCAAGACCGTCCGCAGCGCGGAGCGGGGCTACAAGGAGATCAATCTGCGGGCCATGCGGCTGCTGCCCCGGGGCGGCTACCTGGCCACCGCCTCGTGCAGCCACTTCATGCCCAACGAGCTGTTTGAAAAAATGCTCCGCTCCGCCGCCCGGGACGCGGGGGTGGAGCTGCGGCAGATCGAGGAACGTCAGCAGGCCCCGGACCACCCCATCCTCTGGAACGTGCCGGAGACGAACTACCTGAAATTCTATCTGTTCCAAGTTGTGTAAAGGAGATGTACCTGTCATGAATGACCTGAACGAGCAGCTGCTGGATTACATCGCCGCCAGCCCCACAGCCTACCACGCCGCGGCCCACACCGCCGACCTGCTGACGGCGGCGGGCTATACCCGCCTGTGCGAGGGCGAGGACTGGAACCTGGAGCCCGGCCGGGGCTATTTTGTCACCCGCAACGGCTCCTCCCTCATCGCCTTCCGCCTGCCGGCGGGGGAGTGGCAGGGCTTCCTCATGGCTGCCGCCCACGGCGACAGCCCCGCCTTCAAGATCAAGGAGAACGCCGAGCTCCCCGGGGAGCACTATGTCCGCCTGTCCACGGAGAAATACGGCGGGATGCTGTGCGCCAGCTGGATGGACCGGCCCCTGAGCATTGCCGGCCGGGTGACTGTGCGCACGGCGGAGGGCATCGAGGTCCGCCTGGCCGACCTGAAGGAGTCCTGCGCCCTCATCCCCAACGTGGCCATCCACATGGACCGGGCCGCCAACGACGGCAAGAAGTACGACCCCGCCGTGGACATGCTGCCCCTGCTGCGCATGGGCGGCGGCGCGGGGGAGAGCCTCCGGGCCCGGGTGGCCGCCGCGGCGGGCGCGGCGGAGGAGGATGTCCTCACCACAGACCTGTTCGTCTACAACCCCCAGCGGGGCGTCCAGTGGGACGGCTTTGTCTCCGCCCCCCGGCTGGACGATCTCCAGTGCGCCTTCGCCGCACTGACGGCCTTCTTGAGCGCCAAGGAGTGTAAAGCTGTTTCGGTTTACTGCCTGTTCGACAACGAGGAGGTGGGCAGCGAGACAAAGCAGGGCGCGGCGTCCACCTTCCTGGCGGACACCCTGGCCCGGATCGCCGGCTCGGCGGAGGACTGCCGCCGGCAGGTGGCCCACAGCTTCCTGGTGTCCTGCGACAACGCTCACGCTGTCCACCCCAACCACCCGGAGTACCAGGACAAAAACCACGCGGTGTACCTCAACGGCGGCGTGGTGGTGAAGTACAACGCCAACCAGCGGTACACCTCCGACGCGGTCTCCGCCGCCATTTTCGGTCTGGCCTGCGAGCGCGCCGGGGTGCCCGTCCAGCGGTACGCCAACCGGGCGGACATGCCCGGCGGCTCCACCCTGGGCAACATCGCCAACACCCAGGTCTCCCTGAACACTGTGGACGTGGGCCTGCCCCAGCTGGCCATGCACTCCGCCTTCGAGACTGCCGGCGCCGCTGACACGGACTACCTGGTCCGGGCCCTGACGGCGTTCTACGGCGCGCCCCTGCGGATGGACGCCGACGGCAGCTACCGGCTGCTGTGAGGGCGGGCCATGTACCACTGCTTTCGCCTGAAGCGGGGGGACGACCTCTATGAGAGCATCCGCCGCTACGCGCAGGACC
>CAVJBM010000120.1:0-2324 GCA_963647775.1 Anaerovibrio sp. | reverse complement strand
GCCATGGTCGTAATGGGCGTGGGAGAGCACCGCCGCGTCCACGGCGGCCAGGTCCAGGCCCAGCTTTTCCGCGTTCTCCGCGAAGAGCTCCGAGGCCCCGGTGTCCAGCAGAATTTTCTTTTCACCGTATTCTATGTAAATGCACAGGCCCCATTCGCCCCGCAGGGTGCCGCTCTTTCGGTTGTCTACCACCACTGTTGCACGCATGGTTTTTCTCCTTCAAAATCATTCAATATATAATAGCAGGTATATATTATATACTATTCATTCCCGATGTCAATATCTATTGGCCTGTTTTTTGCGGAAACTTACGAAAAACGGCGCTGCCGGGGATGGCAGCGCCGAGGGGGTCATTGTTTTTCGTCCAGGTCCATGGTGGCGTAGGCGTTTAGGGAAAGGCCGCCGCGCTTGCCGGACAGGTACTCGTAGTAGCCCTGGGCGCCGATCATGGCGCCGTTGTCGCCGCAGAGGGACAGGGGCGGCACGAACAGGGTGCAGCCCGCCTTTTCACAGGCGGCCTTCAGGTCGGCCCGGATGATGGAGTTGGCGGCCACGCCCCCGGCGGCCACGATGGTCTTGCGTCCGCAGCGGCGGGCGGCCTCCATGGCACGGGGCACCAGCTCATCGCTGACGGCCCGGGTGAAGTCGTGGGCCAGGGCGGCCCGGTCCAGAGGCTCGCCCTTTTGCTGGGCGTTGTGGGCCAGGTTCACCACGGCGGTTTTGAGCCCCGAAAAGCTCATGTCCAGGTCCGCGCCGTCCACATGGGCCCGGGGCAGGTCGTACACGCCCCCTGCCGACTGGCGGGCCAGGTCGTCCATGGGCTTGCCGCCGGGATAGGGCAGGCCCAGGACCCGGGCGGCCTTGTCGAAGCACTCGCCGGCGGCATCGTCCCGGGTGGCCCCGAGAATTTCCATGTCCGTGTAGTCCTTCACATCCACGATGAGGGTGTTGCCCCCGGAGATGGCCAGGGCCAGAAACGGCGGCTTCAGCTCCGGGAAGGCCAGGTAATTGGCGGCGATATGGCCCCGGATGTGGTGAACGGGGATCAGCGGCACGCCCAGGCTATAAGCCACGCTCTTGGCAAAGCTCACCGCCACCAGCACCGCGCCGATGAGGCCCGGGGCGTAGGTCACGGCCACGGCGTCGATGTCCTGTTTCGTCAAGCCCGCGTCGGAGAGGGCCCGGTCGGTGAGCCCGGAAATGGCCTCCACATGCTTGCGCGAGGCGATCTCCGGCACCACGCCGCCGTAGAGGGCGTGCATATCCGCCTGGGATAAGATGGCGTCGGACAGCACCGTGCGGCCGTCCCGGACCACCGCCACGGCGGTCTCGTCGCAGGAGGATTCAAAGGCCAGGATGTTCATGCTTCCGCCTCCCCGTAGGTTTTTGTTAAGATCAGTGCGTCCTCCTTGGGCAGGTCGTAGTAGTTCTTCCGCCGCCCGGCCTGCCGGAAGCCGAAACCCTCGTACAGGGCGATGGCCGCGGCGTTGGAGGGGCGCACCTCCAGGGTGAGAAAGGCCAGCTTGTTGCCACGGGCGAAGTTTTCAAAGACGGCAATGAGCTTTGCCGCCACGCCCTGGCGGCGGTACTCCGGGAACACCGCCACATTGGTGATGTAGCCCTCGTCGGCCACCACCAAAAGGCCCGCGTAGCCCACCACCTTGCCGGTGTCGCCATCTTGGGCCACCAGGAAGGCGGCGCACTGATTTTCCAATTCTTCTCCCAGCATTTTTCGGCTCCAGGGCCGGGAAAAGCAGATCTTTTCCAGCTTTTCCAGCTCGTCCAGATGGTCCGCGTTCATGGGTACGATCTTTATATTCATCTCTTTATCCTTTCGCTTCCAGCCAGGTCTTGCCGCTGTGGGCCTGGGCGGGCAGGGGCACGGACAGGCGCGCCACGCCGCTCATTTCCTCCTCCAGCAGCCGCTCCACGGTCTCTTTATCCGCCTCCGGGCACTCCACGATCAGCTCGTCGTGGACCTGCATGATGAGCTGCGCTCCCAGGCCCTCCCGCTGAAGGCGCTGCTCCACCCGGACCATGGCCAGCTTCATGATGTCCGCCGCGGTGCCCTGGATGGGCATATTCAGGGCCACCCGCTCACCGAAGGAGCGCATATTGAAATTGGAGCTTTTCAGCTCCGGCAGCGCCCGGCGCCGGTGCATGATGGTCTCCACATAGCCCCGCTCACGGGCCGTCTCCACCACCTGCTCCATGTAGCGCTTCACGCCCCGGTAGGTGTCAAAATACCGCTCCATATACTCCTTGGCCTCGGCCACGGACACGCCGATGTCCTGGGCCAGGGAGAAAGCGGAGATGCCGTAGAC
>CAVJBM010000119.1:0-11626 GCA_963647775.1 Anaerovibrio sp. | reverse complement strand
TATTGCCCAAAAAATATGGCCCAAATTTTACCCCCGCTTTACCGGAAAGACTTGAATTTTCCCGCTCCAAAGGCTATGATAAATGTTGAAGAGGGCGGGGATTTTGTCCCCGTGCTCAAAATTCGGAACGAAAGAAAGGCGGTATCTCATGAAGAAGAAGCTCTTTTCTCTGCTGATGGCCGTGGTGATGGTCCTCAGCCTGGCCATCCCCGCGTTCGCCAGCGAGGGCGATGACCTGCTCATCGCGCCTGCCCCCTCCATGTCCGATTCCATCGTGATCCTCCACACCAACGACGTCCACGGCGCCGTGGAGGGCTACGCCAAGGTCGCGCTGCTGAAGGCCCAGTACGAGGCGCTGGGCGCCTACGTCCTGGTCATGGACGCCGGCGACTTCAGCCAGGGCACCACCTATGTCAGCAACTCCCAGGGCGCCACAGCCGTCGAGCTGATGAACCTGGCCGGCTATGACGTGGCCGCCCCCGGCAACCACGAGTTCGACTACGGCTACGAGGCCCTGAAGGCCAACATGGCCAAGGCCGACTTCCCCCTGCTGGCCGCCAACATCAAGTACAACGGCGAGCTGGCCTTCGGCGACCACGTGACCTTCACCGCCCCTGACGGCACCAAGATCGGCGTGTTCGGCCTGGATACCCCCGAGACCGCCAGCAAGGCCCACCCCGGCAAGATCAAGGGCATCACCTTTGACGGCGGCGAGGCCATGTACGCCGTGGCCCAGGCCCAGGTGGACGCCCTGAAGGCCGACGGCTGCGACTACATCATCGCCCTGGGCCACCTGGGCATCGACGACGAGACCGCCGCCACCGCCAACCGCTCCATCGACCTGCTGGAGAAGGTCAGCGGCATCGACGTGTTCATCGACGGCCACTCCCACTCCACCCTGGACCAGATCGTGGCCAAGACCGATGAGACCCGCACCGTCAACGGCGCGGTCCTGACCTCCACCGGCACCAAGCTGGCCGCCATCGGCGTGGTCACCATCAAGGCCGGCGTCATCACCACCGAGTGCGTGGACGCCAGCACCATCGAGATCCCCGAGAACGACCCCGTGGCCGCCCGCGCCGCTGAGATCGTGGCCGAGATCGAGGCCGAGTACGGCGCCGTGTTCGCCGCCACCGAGGTGGAGCTGAACGGCAACAAGGCCCCCGGCAACCGCACCGAGGAGACCAACCTGGGCGACCTCATCACCGACGCGCTGCTGTGGAAGGCCATCCAGCAGGGTGAGGACGTGGACGGCGCCATCACCAACGGCGGCGGCATCCGCGCCACCATCAAGGCCGGCGACATCACCAAGAACGACATCAACACCGTGCTCCCCTTCGGCAACACCCTGAACATCATCAAGATCAAGGGCTCCGAGCTGCTGGAAGTGCTGGAGGCCTCCACCTTCTGCACCCCCGACGCCATCGGCGGCTTCCCCCAGGTGGCCGGCATCGAGTTCACCCTGGACACCACCAAGGCCTATGACCAGGGCGAGGCCTATCCCGGCACCACCTACTTCGCCCCCAACTCCATCAACCGCGTGACCATCAAGTCCGTGGGCGGCAAGGCCTTTGATCCCGACGCCATCTACACCATCGCCACCAACGACTTCATGGCCTCCGGCGGCGACACCTACTATCGCTTCGTCAGCGCCACCGCCAACTACGACCTGGGCATCCCCATGGACGAGGTGGTCATGGAGTACATCAACACCGTGCTGGGCGGCAAGATCACCGCTGAGAAGTACGGCGAGCCCGCCGGCCGCATCACCATCGTGAACGAGCCCGTGGTCGAGCCCGAGCCTGAGCCCGAGCCCGAGCCCAAGCCCGAGTCCATCACCTACGTGGTCGTCAAGGGCGACAGCCTGTGGCGCATCGCGGCCAAGCACCTGGGCTCCGGCTACAAGTGGAGCACCATCTACGAGGCTAACAAGGACACCATCAAGAACCCCAACCTGATCTATGTGGGCCAGACCCTCATGATCCCCCTGGGCGAGTAATCGTTTGAAAGGCAAAAGCGCGCCCCGGTCTATGACCGGGGCGCGCTTTTTTATGTCTGATTCAGCCGGGCGGCCAACGCCTTGGCCCGCCCGTCATAATATTGGAACCGCTCCCGGTCCACCTCGTCGCTGTACCGGTTGCCCAGCATCACCCACTCGCAGTACTCCGCCAGAATGAAGTAGTCCAGATCCCGGCGGTAGTCCTCCCAGGCGATGCCCCGCTGCCGCGGCAGGCGGTCGTAGTAGTACCGGACGGCGAAGTCCCGGTCCTCCTCTGTGAGGAAGAAGAGGGCGTCCGGCTCCTCCCTGCCGTGGGCCAGCAGGCGGGCCAGCGGCGCAGGATAGGGGAGCATCCCCGCCGCCTCCCAGTCGATGAGGACGGCCCGCGCCCCGCTGACCAGCACGTTGAAGGGCAGCAGATCGTCGTGGCAGAGGGTGCGGGGCAGGGCGGCGTACCGGCGGAGATACGCGCCGTAGGCGGCCTCCAGCGCCGGGTCGTTGAGCCAGTCCCTCCAGCCGGTCCGGGAGGTGAGGGACCGCTCCAGCGTCCAGCCCGCCCCGTCCAGACCGGTCCGGCCCCAGAAGCGGCCCTGCAGATCCGCAAGGGCATCCAGCGCGGGGATCAGCTTCTCCCGGGTGCAGCGGCAGAGGTCCTCCCCGGGGACGTATTCCATCAGGAGCCAGTCCGTCCCGTCCACCCGGGCGGTGCCGTACAGCTGCGGAGCCGCCGGCCCGGCGTCCCCCAGGAAAGCAGTGTACACCTCCAGTTCCATCTCCTTGGCGGGCTTGAGCACGCACTCCCGCCCGGCGCGGGACACCCTCCAGACGGCGTAGTCTCCGTCGTCCTCCGCGTGGGGGAAGGGCGTGCAGACCGCGCCCTCCAGCCCCAGGGCCGACAAAACATGATCCAGTTCCATAAGGGCCTCCTTACAGGCGGAAGATGATGCCCACCAGGGCAGCCAGCGCAATGAAGCAGATGGGATGCAGCTTTTTCAGCGGGGTGAACCTGATGAGCACAAAAATGACCGCCGCCAGAATGATGGCCGGCCAGTAAAACAGCTCCGTCCTGATCACCTGGGACTCCGGCCCGGTCACCTCGTGGAACATAAGGGCGATCTTGGCCACCTGGAGCATGGCGGCGGTGATGAGGGCCGCGGAGGCCGCCCGCAGGCCGTAGAACACGCTGTCCACCACCTTGGACTGGCGGAAGCGCTGCAAAAAGGCGGAGATGATGAGGATAATGACGATGGAGGGGAAGATGATCCCCAGGGTGGCGATGATGCCGCCGGGTATGCCGCCGGTGGTGAAGCCCACGTAGGTGGCCATGTTCACGCCCATGGGGCCGGGGGTGGACTCAGATACGGCGATCATGTCCGCCATCTGCCCGGCGGTGAACCAGCCGGTGCGGCTGCCCAGCTCCGTCAGGAAGGGGATGGTGGCCAGGCCGCCGCCGATGGAGAACAGGCCCACCTTGCAGAACTCGAAAAACAGGCGCAGGTAGAGCATTACTTCAGCCCTCCCTTCGCGGCCTTGACGCACAGGCCGGCCACGCCGGCGATGAGCACCAGCGCCACCGGGGAGCACAGGGCGCTGAGCAGGGCGCTCTCCGTGGGCACGAACAGGTTGACCGCCGACAGGGCCAGCACGGCCACGTAGATGATGCCGGTAGGCACATCCTTCACGGCCCCCTTCACCAGCTTGATCACGCTGGAGAGGATGAGGGCCACCACGCCGGCGCGCACGCCGTTGAAGGCGTGGACCACCCAGACGTTATCCATAAAATTCCGCAGGAAGGCGGCCACCAGGATGATGATGACCATGGAGGGGAACACCACCCCCAGGGTGGCGATGATGCCGCCCCACACGCCCCCCTGGGAGGAGCCCACGAAGGTGGCCGTGTTCACGGCGATGACGCCGGGAGTGCACTGGCCCACAGCGTAGTAGTCGGCCAGCTGATCCTCCGTGGCCCAGCCCTTTTTCTCCACCAGCTCACGCTGGAGGATGGGCAGCATGGCGTACCCGCCGCCGAAGGTGCACACGCCGATCTTGGCGAAGGTCAAAAACAGTTCCAGATACTTTTTCATTGCTTACAATTCCTCCAATTCCGCCAGCCACAGGGCCGCGGCGGCGTCGCTGGGCATCCGCCAGTCCCCCCGGGGAGAGAGCGCCACGGAGCCCACCTTGGGCCCGTCGGGCAGGCAGGAGCGCTTGAACTGCTGGGCGAAGAAGCGGCGGTAGAAATTTTTCAGCCATTTCAGCAGGTTCTCACGGTCATAGGCAGCGCCGAAGGCCCGCTGGGCCAGTCGGAGCACCTTCCGGGGCGGGAAGCCCCAGCGGATGGCGTAGTACAGATAGAAGTCGTGCAGCTCATAGGGGCCCACCAGGTCCTCCGTCCGCTGGGCGATCTCCCCATCCTTGGGGGGCAGCAGCTCGGGGGACACGGGGGTGGCCAGGATGTCCCGCAGGACGGCGGCCAGGGCGGGGTCCCGCTCCTCGCAGTCGTCGGCGGCGAAGGCCACCAGGTGGCGCACCAGGGTCTTGGGGATGGAGGCGTTCACGCCGTACATGGACATGTGGTCGCCGTTGTAGGTGGCCCAGCCCAGGGCCAACTCCGACAGGTCGCCGGTGCCGACGACCAGCCCGCCGGCCTTGTTGGCGATGTCCATGAGCACCTGGGTGCGCTCCCGGGCCTGGCCGTTCTCAAAGGTGACGGACAGGTCGTCCATGGACTGGCCGATGTCCCGGAAGTGGACCCGCACCGCCTCGCCGATGTCCACGGTGCGGAAATCCGCCCCGATGCCCTCGGCCAGCAGCTGGGCGTTGGACTTGGTGCGCTCCGTGGTGCCGAAGCAGGGCATGGTGACGGCGATGATGTCCGTCATGGGCCGGCCCAGCATGGCCATGGCCCGGGCGGTGATGAGCAGGGCCAGGGTGGAGTCCAGTCCGCCGGACAGCCCCACCACCGCGGCCCCGGCCCCGGTGTGGGCCAGCCGCTTTTTCAGCCCCAGGGCGGCGATGTTCAAAATCTCCTCGCACCGCTCCCGCCGGTCCCCGGCCTCCGCCGGGACGAAGGGCGCGGGGGACACGGGCCGGGTCAGTTCCGTCTCCGCCCGCTTCAGGGTGAAGGGGACGCGCCCCACGCCCAGGCAGTGGGCCTCCGCCACGGGGTCCCGCTGGGGCGGGGCGAAGGTGGTCATCCGCCGCCGCTCGTACAGCAGGCGGCCCACGTCGATCTCGCTGACGGTCAGGCCCGCGGCAAAGCGGCTCTCCGCCAGCAGCACGCCGTTCTCCGCCACCATATTGTGGCCGGCAAACACCAGGTCGGTGGTGGACTCCCCCTCCCCGGCGTCGGCATAGACGTAGCCGCACAGCAGCCGGGCGGACTGCCCCGTCACCAGGTCCCGCCGGTAGGCCGCCTTGCCCGCCACCTCGTCGCTGGCGGACAGGTTCAGGATCAGGGTGGCCCCCGCCCGGGCCAGGGCCACGGAGGGGGGCTCCGCCGCCCACAGGTCCTCGCACAGCTCCACGCCCACCACCAGGCCGGGCACCGTCTCGCAGTCCCAGGCGGTCCTGGCGCACAGCGTCGCCAGCTGGCCGCAGAAGCGGAAGGCGTCGTCCACGTCCTTCCCGGAGGCGAACCACCGCTGCTCATAAAACTCACCGTAATTGGGCAGATAGGTCTTGGGCACCAGGCCCAGGATCTCCCCCCGCAGGAGCACCGCGGCGCAGTTATACAATTTATTGTCCCACGGGTCCCGCACCGGCAGGCCCACGGCGGCCAGCAGGTCCAGGCCCTTCGTGGCCTCCAGGACGGTGTGCAGGCCCTCCTCCGCGCCCCGCAGCAGGGTGTCCTGCAAAAACAGGTCGCCGCAGGTGTAGCCGGTGAGGCACAGCTCCGGCAGGGCCAGCACCTTGACCCCCTGCTCCGCCGCCCGCTCCATCAGGGCGATGATCTGCCCGGCGTTGTAGGCGCAGTCGGCCACGCGGATGGCCGGTGTGCCCGCCGCCGCCTTCACAAAGCCGTCTCTCATGGGTCATTCCTCCTTACCCAAACGTAAAATGACAGTTTATCATACCGCGTATCTCCCTTAAAATCAAGAGAGAGCCGCTCCATTCCTTGATTTTCCCCGCGGGATGGTGTAAAATAGCACAACAGTAATATGAGGAGGTATCGCCATGCCGTACACATTCCAGCAGTATCAGGAGAGCGCGGAGGCCATCCGCGCCCGCATCGGCTCCTTCACCCCCCGGGTGGCCATGGTGCTGGGCTCCGGCCTGGGCTTTCTGGGCGACCAGGTGGAGAACGCCGTGGCCGTCCCCTATTGCGGCATCCCCCATTTTCAGGTCTCCACCGCCCCGGGGCACAAGGGCCAGCTGGTGTTCGGCACGCTGTCCGGCCAGCCGGTGGCGGTGATGCAGGGCCGGATGCACCACTACGAGGGCTATTCCTACGAGGACGTGTCCTACGCCGTGCGGGTGCTGCGGCTGCTGGGGTGCGAGATCCTGGTAGTCACCAACGCCGCCGGCTGCGTCCGCACGGACTGGACCCCCGGCGACGTCATGCTCATCACCGACCACATCAAGCTGTTCTCCGAGTCCCCCCTCCGGGGCCCCAACCTGCCGGAGTTCGGCGTGCGCTTCCCCGACATGTCCCACCTCTACACCCCCCGGCTCCAGGCCCTGGCGAAGGAGTCCGCCGCCGCCCTGGGCCTCACCCTGCGGAAGGGGGTCTATATGTACTTCCACGGCCCCCAGTATGAGACCCCCGCCGAGATCCGCGCCGCCCGGCTGCTGGGGGCGGACGCCGCCGGTATGTCCACCGCACCGGAGGCCATCGTGGCCGGCCACTGCGGCATGGAGGTGCTGGGCTTCACCCTGCTGAGCAACATGGCCGCCGGCATCCTCGACCAGCCCCTCAGCGAGGAGGAGGTGCTGGAGGCGGCCGCCGCCGCCCGGGAGCACTTCTCCGCCCTCATTCTGGACTGCCTGCGCAAATTCTGACCCACAGGAGGCCGTTTATGTCTGTACTGTTCACCCACGTCACCGCCCTGCTGATGGACGATGACTTCACCACCCTGCGGGACGGCTTTGTGGCCGTGGAGGGCCACGGCATCAGCTATGCCGGCCCCGTCCGCCCCGCCGGGGAATTCGACCGGGTCATCGACTGCACCGGGAAGGTGATGATGCCCGGCTTCGTCAACGCCCACACCCACGTCCCCATGACCCTCATGCGGGGGTACGGCGGCGGGCACGACCTGCACACCTGGCTCCAGGACTATATTTTCCCCGCGGAGGCCAAGCTGGACGACCGGGCGGTGGCCGCCGGGGCCGGGCTGGGCCTGGCGGAGATGATCGCCTCCGGCGTCACCTGCATCGCGGATATGTACGCCCACTCCGACGTCATCGCCCGGCAGGTGCTGGAGGCCGGCATCAGCGCCGACCTGTCCTGCGGCGGGGTGTACTTCGGCGACCCGGCGGACTTCTCCCCGGAGACCTGCCATGACTGCGCCGTCCAACAGGCCCTTACTGAGCAGTTCCACGGCGCGGACGATGGCCGCATCCGGGTGGACGCCTCCATCCACGGGGAGTACACCTCCAGCGCGCCCCTGTGGCAGTGGATGGCCGACTACGCCCGGGACCACGGTCTGCGGATGCACGTCCACGTGTCCGAAACCCGCTCGGAGCATGAGGATTCCCTCCGCCGCCACGGGCTCACCCCCTTCCAGACCCTGGCCCGGTACGGCGTGTGGGACAACGGCGGCATCGCCGCCCACTGCGTGTACACCACGCCGGAGGACTGGGCCCTCATGGCGGAAAAGGACGTGACCTGCGTCCACAACCCCTACTCCAACCTGAAGCTGGGCTCCGGCATCGCCCCCATCCCCGCCATGCTGAAGGCCGGGGTGAACGTCGCCCTGGGCACCGACGGCATGAGCTCCCACAACAGCGCGGACCTCTTTGCCGACATGAAGCTGGCCGCCGTCCTCCACAACGGCGCCGCCTGCGACCCCATGGCCGTCACCGCCCGGCAGGCCCTGCGCATGGCCACCTCCGCCGGGGCGGACGCCCTGGGCCGCAAAACCGGCCGCATCCTGCCCGGCTACGCCGCCGACCTCATTCTGATAGATTTCGAGGCCCCCAATCTGGTGCCCTGCCACAACGAGGCGGAGAACCTGGTCTTTGCCGCCCACGGCTCCAACGTCACCCTGAATATGGCCCGGGGCAGGGTCATATATGAGAATGGGACGTTCCTCACCCTGGACCTTGACCGCATCAAGGCGGAGGTGCGCGGCTACGCCCTCCCGCTGATCTTCTGATCCCTCTCTGAAAGGTGGAGCCTATGTCCAACAAACGCGCGCACAACAAAAAGAACAGCTTCTTCGGCGGCGCGGCCATTCTGACCGTGGGCATCGTCGCCGTGAAGATCATCGGCGCCCTGTTCAAGATCCCCCTGGGCAATATCATCACCGACGCCGCCTTCTCCGACTTCAACACCGCGTACTACATCTATTCCCTGCTCATCATCGTGTCCACCGGCGGCCTGCCGGTGGCCCTGTCCAAGATGGTGTCGGAGGCCAACGCCCAGGGCCGGGGCAACCAGGTGAAAAAGGTCTTTCACCTGGCCTTCACCGCCTTCTGCATCCTGGGGGGCGTGTCGGTCTGCGTGATGCTCCTCTTCCCCAAGCAGCTGGCCGCCCTGATGAACAACAGCCACAGCTGGTACAGCATCATGACCCTGGCCCCCGCCCTGTTCTTCATCTGCCCCCTGTCCGCCCTGCGGGGGTACTTCCAGGGCCACTCCATCATGACCCCCACCGCCGTGTCCCAGACCATCGAGGCCCTGTGCAAAATGGCCATCGGCCTGCCCCTGGCGGCCATTCTGGTGTCCAAAGGCGTGGATGAGTCCATCACCGCCGCCGGGGCCATCGCCGGCGTGCCCGTGGGCTGCGCCATCGGGGCGCTGTACCTCTTCTTCCGCTACCGGAAGCACCGGGCCGCCCTGCCGGAGTATCACGACGTGCCCGACTCCTCCCGCACCATCCTCTCCACCCTGCTGAAGCTGGCCATCCCCATCACCCTGGGCTCCTCGGTGATCGCCCTGGCCAACCTGCTGGACACCAGCATCATCTTCGGCCGGCTCCAGTCCGCCGCCGGGTTCAGCGAGGCGGAGGCCCGCCTGCTCAAGGGCGTGTACGACAAGGCCCTGGCCCTCTACAACCTGCCCTCCTCCTTCATGATTCCCCTCACCGCCAGCGTCATCCCCTCGGTGTCCGCGGCACGGGCGGTGCGCAATTACAAGCAGGGCGCCAGGATCAGCGAGACCGCCCTGCGCACCACCGCACTGGTGGCCTTCCCCGCCGGGATGGGCCTGTTCTCCCTGGGGCAGCCCATCATCCGCCTGCTCTACCCCAACACCGACGTGGCCCTGGCCGGCTGGCTGCTGTCCATCCTGGGGCTGGCCTCCATCTGCGTGTGCTTCATGCTGGTGTGCAACTCCATCATGCAGGCCCATCAGCTGGTCACCATCCCCATGGTCACCACCATCATCGGCTGCGTGCTGAAGATCGTCGTCACCTATATCTTCGTGGGCAGGCCGGAGGTCAACATCAAGGGCGGCCCCGTGAGCACCCTGGTGTGCTTCGGCGTCATCGCCCTGCTGGACCTGTTCATCATCAAGCGCACCCTGCCCCGGTCCCTCAGCTATGTCCGGGCCTTCCTGAAGCCCGGCCTGGCCACGGTGGTCATGGGCTTCGCCGCCTGGGGCAGCTGCGGGCTCTTCTCCAAGGTGCTGGTGCGCGTCTCCGCCTTCCAGACCGTCACGGACGGCGTGACCGCCCTGTCCTACACCGGCAACGCCCTGGCCACGGTGCTGGCCATCGGCATCGCCGTGGTGGTGTACGCCGCCCTCATCCTCCTCACAAAGGCCATCTCCGCCGACGATCTCGCCCTCATGCCCAAGGGCGACAAGATCGCCCGGGTGCTCCGCATCCGCTGATTCTCGTTTTTTTCCATAAGAATCAAGAAAACTCTTGCACAGCAGGTGAAAATATGGTAGAT
Organism: Anaerovibrio sp.; assembly: GCA_963647775.1. Taxonomy (GTDB): domain Bacteria; phylum Bacillota; class Clostridia; order Oscillospirales; family Oscillospiraceae; genus Enterenecus. The sequence continues at coordinate 1,569 of CAVJBM010000119.1, read as the reverse complement.
TTAATTGACAAAGCGCAGTACGATGTGGCCGACCTGCGGCGCATCGTCGCCATCCTCCGCGCCCCCGGCGGCTGCCAGTGGGACGGGGAGCAGACCCATGCCTCCCTCCGCCGCGGTCTGCTGGAGGAGGCCTACGAGGTGGTGGAAGCCATCGACGAGGGCTCCCCGGAGCATCTGCGGGAGGAATTGGGGGACGTGCTGCTCCAGGTGGTGTTCCACGCCTCCATCGAGGAGGACGCCGGGCGCTTCAATCTGGACGCCGTGGCCGACGGGGTGTGCCGCAAGCTGATCTACCGCCACCCCCACGTGTTCGGGAATGTGAAGGTGGGCTCCACCGACGAGATCCTCTCCAACTGGGAGGAGCTGAAAAAGGCCGAGAAGGGTCAGCAGACCCAGGCCGACGCGGTGGACGCCGTGGCCCGTTCCCTCCCCGCCCTGTGGCGGGCGGAAAAGGTCCAGAAGAAGGCCGCCAAGGTGGGCTTTGACTGGCCGGACGTGTCCGGCGCTTTGGACAAGCTGGACGAGGAGATCGCCGAGGTGCGCGCCGCGGCCGCCGGGGACGGCGACGCGGCGGAGGAGCTGGGCGACCTGCTGTTCTCCGCGGTGAACGCCGCCCGGTTCCTGCACGTGGACCCGGAGCTGGCACTCCACGCCGCCAGCGACAAATTCGCGGCCCGGTTCCGCCTGGTGGAGCAGGAGGTGCTCCGCCGCGGCCAGAAGATGGACGAGCTCTCCCTTGCGGAGCTGGACGCCATCTGGGACCAGGTCAAACACAATGCAACTTAAAAGCGGCTTTCGCTTTAAGTGATACCTCCGCCCATGGCGGGGGAAACAAATGAGGAGGAATTTATCCATGAATAAGGCTGAACTCATTAACGCCGTTGCCGAAAAGACCAACCTGACCAAGAAGGACGCCGAGTCCGCCGTCAGCGCTGTGTTCGAGGTCATCACCGAATCCCTGGCCAAGGATGAGAAGGTCCAGCTGGTGGGCTTTGGCTCCTTCGAGGTCAAGAGCCGCGCCGCCCGCATCGGCCGCAATCCCCGCACCAAGGAGCAGATCAAGATCCCCGCTTCCAAGCTGCCCGTGTTCAAGGCCGGCAAGGCTCTGAAGGACTCCATCTGAGTTTATCCTATACAAAAAGGCAGGGCCCTCCGGCCCTGCCTTTCGTCCGACAAAAACGGAAGAACGTTTTTGTCGGGTAAGCCGCAGGCCGCCGCGCGCACTCGCTGTGCTCGCACACTTGCGGCCTGAGAAGAGTTTTCTGCCACGCGCATGTCGCGGCAGAAAACAAATTTGAACTGTTTCGCCGCTGCGGCGGCGAACTCTGCGAGGCTTTTGACGAATTGAAGGCAGGGCCCTCCGGCCCTGCCTTGTTTTTTCAGGAGGTAACGCTATGCGATTGGATAAATGGCTGAAGGTCTCCCGCCTTATCAAGCGGCGCACCGTGGCCAACGAGGCCTGCGACAACGCCCGGGTCACCGCCAACGGCCGGCCGGTGAAGGCGTCCTACGACGTGAAGGTGGGCGACGTGCTGGAGCTGAAATTCGGCGAGAAGGCCATCCGGGTGA
>CAVJBM010000118.1:0-4253 GCA_963647775.1 Anaerovibrio sp. | reverse complement strand
GAGGGAAGGAATCCATAGGGCACCTCCGGGAAGTTTTTGTAGAAATACAGCAGGGGGGGCAAGCAGTCCGGCCGGGCAGGCGCATCCAAAACGCCGCACAGACCGAAACGTACCTCCGCACGAAGCGGACGCGGTAACGACGCTGGCCAATGCGTCCTTGCGCGCCGGTCGGGGAGCGGAGCGCCAAAGGCCCGGCAGCGGGGTTTTTCAAGGGGCGGCCAGCCCCTTGAACGCACTTTTGCCTACTTTTCTTGCGCCAGAAAAGTAGGCCCAGCGGAGCGTCCCGGCCCCGCAGGGCCGGAATCTCCAACGGGCCGCTGAGGACAGCGGCCCCTACGGAGAAACACGAAACCCGGTGGACGGCCACGTTACCCCCGCAGGGCGGCGATGGCGGCGTCCACATCCGCCGCGCCGTACACGGCGGAGCCCGCTACCAGCACGTTGGCCCCGGCCTCCACCGCCTGCTTCACCGTCTTGGGGCCGATACCGCCGTCCACCTCCAGGTCGCAGGCGGGGTTGTACCGGTCAATGATCTCCCGCACCCGGCGGATGGCGGCCAGCTGGCTCTCCATAAACGCCTGGCCGCCGAAGCCGGGCTCCACCGTCATCACCAGCACCATGTCCAGCTGCTCGATGTAGGGCAGCACCGCCTCCGGCGAGGTGATGGGCCGCAGGGCCACCGCCTTCTTCACGCCGTTGGCCTCCATAGCCCGCAGGGCCTCGGCGATGCGGGTGGGGTGGTCGGCCTCCAGATGGACGGACAGGAGGTCCGCCCCGGCCTTGCAGAAGTCGTCGATATAGCGCACGGGCTTGTCGATCATCAGGTGGACGTCCAGAAACATATCCGTGTGCCTGCGGATGGACTGCACCACGGGGATGCCGATGGTGATGTTGGGCACGAACTGGCCGTCCATCACGTCCACGTGGACCCAGTCGGCGGCGTGGATGCGGCGGATCTCGGTCTCCAGATTGCAAAAATCCGCAGACAGGATAGAAGGGGCGATCTTGACCATAGGTTTTACATCCTTTCCCGGGGATAGGCCCCGGACTCTCTCTTTCGCGGCCGCCTGTCCCGGGACACCGGGCCGGGGCCGGGCACATAGGATACGGCAAGCGGACCCCGCCGTGCGCCGGCCGGGAGGCTTCCCGGCTCCCGCTCGCTCCCGGACCGCCGCTGCCGGCGTGCCGCACCTGAATAGCCGTCCGGCGGAGCCCACCCGGCTCCGTTGGACGGCAGTGGGCCGCGCTCATTCCCCGCTATTCTACCCCATGGAGGGCCGGAAGTCAATCACAGTCCGGCGTGACGGGCCCTCCGGCTGTAAAATCTATGCGTCCCGGCCCCGGACAGGCCCTGTTCCCTTGACAGCGGGGCCTGTTCCGATGTAAAATACACTTGCTGTATTATCCCCTCCCAAAAGGAGTGCTGCTCATGGCTTATGTGAAGAAAAAGACCGTGCTGCCCATCTACCTGGTGGGCTTCGTGTGGCTGGCATGGGGGCTGTTCGGCTCTCTGTACCGCCTGCGGGACTATGTTCTGTGCGCCGCCGTGTCCTGCGCCGTCTACTTCCTGGGCAAGATCATCTGGCCCGACCGGGGGTACGAGGCCGCCGGGACCCAGCAGACCCAGTCTGCGGCCAAGGCCGAGGAAAAGCCCAAGGCCGACCCCAAGCCCGCCTACTCCCCGGAAATTCAGGCTCTCATCAGTGAGCGAGACAAGGCGCTGGGCGAGATGCGCCGGCTGAACGCCTCCATCCAGGACCCCCAGGTGTCCGCCCACATCGATCACCTGGAAAAGACCGCCGGCAAGATCATCGACGCCGTGGTGGCCGAGCCCGCCAAGCTGCCCCAGATCCGCAAGTTCATGAGTTATTACCTGCCCACCACCCTGAAGCTGCTCAACGCCTACGACCGCATGGCCGCCACCGGCGCCTCCGGCGCCAACATCAACGGCACCAAGACCAAGGTGGAGGACATGCTCGCCACCATCTGCGCCGCCTTTGACAAGCAGCTGGACGCCCTCTACGGCGAGGAGGCCCTGGACATCTCCACCGACATCACGGTCATGGAGCAGATGCTGGCCCGGGAGGGCCTGGGCGGCATGACCATGGAGTCCGGCCAGCAGTAAACCCGTGTTCTAACTCATTTTATGATCTAACATGCAGGAGGAAATCATCATGGCTGAACATCTCGACAATATCCCCGAGCTGACCCTCACCCCCGACGCCGCCGCCACCGCGGAGGCCCCCGCCGCCCCCCAGCTGACCCTGGAGCCCACCACCACCGTGGCCGCCGAGGACGCCGCCGCCATCCAGGCCGCCCGCGACGCCAACGCCGTCAAGCTGGACGAGAGCCAGCTGAGCGAGGCCGAGCGCAAGGTGGTGGCCGACTTTGCCGACAAGATCGACATCACCGACTCCACCCAGGTGCTCCAGTACGGCGCCGCCGCCCAGAAGAACATCGCCTCCTTCTCTGAGAACGCCCTGAACAACGTCCGCACCAAGGACCTGGGCGAGGTGGGCGAGGCCCTGTCCTCCCTGGTGGTGGAGCTCAAGACCTTCGGCCAGGAGGAGAAGAGCGGCCTGTTCGGCTTCTTCCAGAAGAAGAAAAACCAGGCCCTGGCCCTGAAGGCCAGCTACGACAAGGCCGAGGTCAACGTGGACAAGATCGCCGGCATCCTGGAGGGCCACCAGGTCACCCTGATGAAGGACATCGCCATGCTGGACCAGATGTACGACCTGAACACCAAGTACTACAAGGAGCTCACCATGTACATCCTGGCGGGCAAGAAGGCCCTGGAGAAGGCCCGCACCACCACCCTGGAGGACCTGCGCAGGAAGGCCGCCGAGACCGGCGCCCAGGAGGACGCCCAGAAGTACAACGACTACGCCAACCTGTGCAACCGCTTTGAGAAGAAGATCCACGATCTGGAGCTCACCCGCATGATCTCCATCCAGATGGGCCCCCAGACCCGCCTGATCCAGAACAACGACACCCTGATGCTGGAGAAGATCCAGTCCTCCCTGGTGAACACCATCCCCCTGTGGAAGAGCCAGATGGTGCTGGCCCTGGGCCTGGAGCACAGCCGTCAGGCCACGGCCGCCCAGTCCGCCGTCACCAACATGACCAACGAGCTGCTGCAGAAGAACGCCGACATGCTGAAGATGGGCACCATCGAGACCGCCAAGGAGGCCGAGCGCTCCATCGTGGACATCGAGACCCTCCAGCACACCAACCAGCAGCTGATCTCCACCCTGGACGAGGTCATGCAGATCCAGAAGGACGGCGCCCAGAAGCGCCGCGAGGCCGAGGTGGAGCTGGGCCGCATCGAGGGCGAGCTGAAGCAGAAGCTGCTGGAGCTGCGGGGCTGATTGATCTTTCCCTTCCCCAATCTCTCCTGAAAGGAGACACCACATGAACTATCTGAAAAAGCAGAGTACCGCCTGGATCCTCACCATTGTGATGATCGTGAGCGCCATCTTCCTCGGCCGGGCCCACGCGGGGAGCACCCCCACCCCCGATCCCGGGCCGGCCCCCTCCGCCTCTCAGTCCACCGAGGATACCTACTACGTCCATGACGATGCCGGCGTTCTCACCGACAAGGAGATCAAGGCCCTCTCTCAGCGCAACCGGACCCTCATGGACGACATGAAGGTGGTCATCGCCTGCGTCACCGCCAACTACGGCAAAAGCGACCTGTACGACTACGCCATGGACTATGCCTCCAGGCTGGACCTCCAGCAGTACGACTTCATCGTGGTGCTGGACATCAGCGGCGAAAACTACTGGCTCATCCAGGGCAGCGGCCTGACGGAGGTCTTTACGGACGACGACTGCGCCGACTACGCCGCGACCTACATGGAGCGGGACTTTGCCGACGGCCGCTACGGCGACGCGCTGCTCTCCCTCACCAAGGCCCTGTCCGACTGGTACTACGCAAACTACAACGGATAAAGGAGGCTCCGCCATGGATCCCAGCACCATTGTCCTGCTCGTTATTCTCATCATCGTGATCATCGCCCTGGCGGAAGGCTCCCGCTACCGCCGCTACCGCGGCGGCTACTACGGCACCACCTACCGCTACCGGCCCTTCTTCATCTTCCCGCCCAGACCGCCCCGTCCCCCGCGCCCGCCCCGTCCGCCCCGCGGGCCCGGCATGGGCGGCCCCGGACCCAGGCCCCGGCCTCCCCGCGGGCCCCAGGGCCCCGGCGGCATGGGCGGCAGACCGGGCGGCTCTCCCCGGCCCCCCAGGCCCT
>CAVJBM010000117.1:0-3952 GCA_963647775.1 Anaerovibrio sp. | reverse complement strand
CCCCCCGCCCGCAGGTGGGATAGGGGTGTGGGGCGAGACCCCAGTCCCCGTCCCCTCCGCTGGGGCAGGGGGTAGGGGCCGGCAAAAAAATATCCCGGGGCACCGTGCCCCGTCTGCTAAGCTGTAAAGGAAGAAAAGGAGTACGATCACTATGAATCTGAAGTATCGCAGAACCATCATTGCGGGCAACTGGAAGATGAACAAGACCATCAGCGAGACCCGCGCCTACGCCGACGAGATCAAGCCCATGCTGGGCAAGCACCGCTGGTGCGACGTGGTGCTGTGCGTCCCCAGCGTGAACGTTTTCCCCGCCGCCCGCTTCTTCAAGGACGCCAAGCTGGAGATCGGCGCGGAGACCTGCCACTATGAGGACCACGGCGCCTTCACCGGCGAGATCACCGTGCCCATGCTCAAGGAGGCCGGGGCCAAGTACGTCATCATCGGCCACTCCGAGCGCCGCCAGTACTATAACGAGACCGACCTGGGCGTGAACAAGAAGGTCCAGGCCGCCCTGCAGGGCGGCGTGCACCCCATCGTCTGCGTGGGCGAGAGCCTGGAGCAGCGGGAGTTGGGCGTCACCGAGGAGCTCATCACCTATCAGGTTAAGGCCGCCATCTCCGGCCTGACCGACCGGCAGATGCGCCGGGTGACCATCGCTTACGAGCCCATCTGGGCCATCGGCACCGGCAAGACCGCCACCGCCGAGGATGCCGGGGCCGTCTGCAACCACATCCGCACCATCATCCGCAAGAAGTACGGCGCCCGGGTGGCCCGCTCCGTCAGCATCCTGTACGGCGGCTCCATGAATCCCGGCAACGCCGCTGAGCTGCTGGCCCAGCCCGACATCGACGGCGGCCTCATCGGCGGCGCGGCCCTGAAGCCGGCGGACTTTATGGCCATCGTCGAGGCCGCCGACCAGGGCCTGGCCCCGGCAAAGCCGGCCAAGTGAGCCGGGGGCGCGGTCTATGAAAACTCCGACGACCCTCATCATCATGGACGGCTTCGGCCTGGCCCCGGCAAACCGCCCGGGGGACAACGCCGTGGCCGCCGCGAAAAAGCCCGACCTGGACAGGCTGTTCGCGGAAAATCCCTGCTGCCGCCTGTCCGCCTCCGGGCTGGACGTGGGCCTGCCCGAGGGGCAGATGGGCAACTCCGAGGTGGGCCACACCAACATCGGCGCGGGCCGGGTGGTGTTCCAGGACCTGCCCCGCATCTCCCAGGGCATCAGGCTGGGGGGCTTCTTCCGCAACCCGGCCTACGTCTCCGCTATGGACGCCTGCAAGGCGAAGGGCGCCGCCCTCCACCTGTACGGCCTGCTCAGCGACGGCGGGGTGCACTCCCATATCGAGCATCTCTTCGCTCTGCTGCGCATGGCCAAGGAGCGGGGGCTGACAAGGGTGTACGTCCACTGCTTCCTGGACGGGCGGGACGTGCCGCCCGCCTCCGGCAAGGGCTATGTGGAGCGGCTCCAGGCGTATCTGGCCGAGCTGGGCGTGGGGCAGATCGCCACGGTCATGGGCCGGTACTACGCCATGGACCGGGACAACCGCTGGGACCGGGTGGAGAAGGCGTACAGCGCCATCGCCCTGGGGGAGGGCCCCTTTGAGGCCGACCCCGCCGCCGCGGTGCAGCAGTCCTACGACGCCGGCGTCACCGACGAGTTCGTGGTGCCCGTGGTGTGCCTGCGGGACGCCGCCGTCAGCGAGGGCGACAGCATCATCTTTTACAACTTCCGCCCCGACCGGGCGCGGGAGATCACCCGGGCCTTCGTGGACCCGGACTTCGCCGGCTTCCCGCGGAGGAAGGGCTTCTTCCCCGTGCAGTACGTCTGCACCACGGAGTATGACGCGGCCATGCCCAACGTGTCCGTGGCCTACCCCCGGGAGGAGTTGCACGACATCTTCGGCGAGTATATCGCCCGCCAGGGCCTGACCCAGCTGCGCATCGCCGAGACGGAGAAGTACGCCCATGTGACCTTCTTCTTCAACGGCGGCGTGGAGAAGCAGTTCCCCGGGGAGGACCGCTGCCTCATCCCCTCCCCAAAGGTGGCCACTTACGACCTCCAGCCCGAGATGAGCGAGCCCGCCGTGGCGGACGAGGCCGTCCGCCGCATCGAGAGCGGCAAGTACGACGTGGTCATCCTCAACTTCGCCAACTGCGACATGGTGGGCCACACCGGCGTGTTTGACGCAGCGGTGAAGGCCGTGGAGGCCGTGAACGACGGCGTGGCCAAAGTGGTGGCCGCCACGGCGGCCCTGGGCGGCGTGACCATCATCACCGCCGACCACGGCAATGCCGAGCATATGCTCAGCGAGGACGGCACCCCCTTCACCGCCCACACCACCAATCTGGTGCCCTGCTGCGTGGTGGGGGCGGACGTGAAGCTGCGGGACGGCCGCCTGGCCGACCTGGCCCCCACCATGCTGGAGCTCATGGGCCTGCGCAAGCCCGAGGCCATGACCGGCGAGAGCCTCATCGTCAAGTGACCCCCGTTCCGGGTCCGCCGGAACTGTTTGTTTTGACCCCTGCGAGAATGTGTGAGAATGTGAAAAGGAGAAAGAATTATGAAGAGCATGATCGAGATCGTTGACGTCATCGGCCGCGAGATCCTGGATTCCCGCGGCAACCCCACCGTGGAGGTGGAGGTGGTGCTGGACGACGGCACCGTGGGCCGCGCGGCGGTGCCCTCCGGGGCCTCCACCGGCGTGTACGAGGCCTGCGAGCTGCGGGACGGCGATAAGAGCCGCTACCTGGGCAAGGGCGTGCAGAAGGCCGTGGCCAACGTGAATACCGAGATCGCCGAGGCCCTCATCGGCATGAACGCCCTGGACCAGCCCGCCATCGACAAGCTGCTCATCGACCTGGACGGCACCCCCAACAAGGCCCGCCTGGGCGCCAACGCCATCCTGGGCGCGTCCCTGGCCTGCGCGAAGGCCGCGGCCGAGAGCCTGGGCACCAGCCTCTACAACTATATCGGCGGCGTGAACGCCAAGGTCCTGCCTGTGCCCATGATGAACATTTTGAACGGCGGCGCTCACGCCACCAACAACGTGGACATCCAGGAGTTCATGATCATGCCTGTGGGCGCGTCCAGCTGGCACGAGGCCCTGCGCATGTGCGCCGAGGTGTTCCACACCCTCAAGACCGTCCTGAAGGAGAACGGCACTCCCGCCGCCGGCGTGGGCGACGAGGGCGGCTACGCCCCCAACCTGAAGAAGGACGAGGACGCCTTCAAGTGCATCGTGGCCGCCATCGAGCGGGCGGGCTACAAGCCCGGCGAGGACTTCAAGATCGCCATGGACGCCGCCGTGTCCGACTGGTACAACCACGAGGACGGCACCTACACCCTGCCCAAGGCCGGCAAGACCATGACCCGCCAGCAGATGGTGGCCATGTGGAAGAAGTTCGCCGACCACTACCCCATCATCTCCATGGAGGACTGCATGGGCGAGGACGACTGGGAGGGCTGGGCCATGCTGACCAAAGCCCTGGGCGACCGGGTGCAGCTGGTGGGCGACGACCTGTTCGTCACCAACGCCGAGCGGGTGCAGAAGGGCCTGGACCTGAAGGTGGCCAACTCCGTGCTCATCAAGGTCAACCAGATCGGCACCCTCACCGAGACGCTGGACACCATCCAGAAGGCCAACCGCGCGGGCTATACCGCCGTGGTGTCCCACCGCTCCGGCGAGACCGAGGACACCACCATCGCGGACATCGTGGTGGGCGTGAACGCCGGCCAGATCAAGACCGGCGCCCCCAGCCGCACCGACCGCGTGGCCAAGTACAACCAGCTGCTCCGCATCGAGGAGGAGCTGGGCGACGCGGCCCAGTACCTGGGCAAGGACGCCTTCTTCAACCTGAAGTAAACGGGAGCCGGACCGTGTCCGCCGCCCAGCTCGGGGCCCCCGCGCGAACCCAGCGAAGCGGATCGCGTGGGGAGAGGAGGAGCAAG
>CAVJBM010000116.1:0-4693 GCA_963647775.1 Anaerovibrio sp. | reverse complement strand
AAGACCGTTGAGGCCGGCAAGCTGCACATGTCCACCAACGCCGCCTTCCCTCCCTATGAGATGGTGGCCGACGACGGCTCCTTCGAGGGCATCGACGTGGAGGTGGCCCAGGCCATCGCCGACAAGCTGGGCCTCGAGCTGGTGGTGGACGACATGGGCTTTGACGCCGCCCTGCTGGCCGCCCAGAACGGCCAGAGCGACATCGTGATGGCCGGCGTCACCGTCACCGAGACCCGGAAGGAAGTCCTGGACTTCTCCGACAGCTACGCCACCGGCGTGCAGGTGGTCATCGTCAAGGAGGACTCCGCCATCCAGTCCATCGACGACCTGGTCAACGCCGACAAGATCGGCTGCCAGAAGGCCACCACCGGCTACATCTACGCCTCTGACACCCCCGACAACGGCGGCTACGGCGAGGACCACGTCACCGCTTACGAGACCGGCGCTCTGGCTATCGAGGCCCTGAAGAATGACCAGATCGACGCCGTCATCATCGACAACGAGCCCGCCAAGGCTTTCGTGGCCGCCAACCCCGGCCTGAAGATCCTGGACGGCGATTGGGTCACCGAGGACTACGCCATCGGCATGAAGAAGGGCAACACCGAGCTGCTGAACGCCATCAACGAGGCCATGGCCAAGCTGAAGCAGGACGGCACCTTCCAGGCCATCGTGGACAAGTACATCAAGGCCGACTAAGGCAGAAAAAATCAGATCTGATCCCACAAGGCGGGCGGCCCATGCTGCCCGCCTTGCGGCGGGTCATACGGGAAAGGAGGTCCGCCTATGGATTGGGCGCAGACCTATCAGACATTGGCGCAGGCCCTGAAAGACGGCGATGTGCTGACCTTCGGCCAGCAGTTCTTTGTGAGCTTTTATAAGGCCTTTGTGGACGGCGACCGCTGGAAGCTGTATCTGAAGGGCATCGGCATCACTCTGGAGCTCACCGTGACCGCCCTGGTCATCGGCGTGATCCTTGGCATCCTGGTGGCCGTGGTGCGCACCGCCCACGACCAGCAGCGCATCGGCCGCCGCAGCCCCGTGCTGGGGGTGCTGAACGCCCTCTGCAAGATCTACACCACCGTCATCCGGGGCACCCCCATGATGGTGCAGCTGCTCATCTGGGGCTTCGTGGTGTTCAAGACCAGCCGGAACCACACCATGGTGGGCATCATCGGCCTGGGCATCAACTCCGGCGCCTACGTGGCGGAGATCGTCCGCGGCGGCCTGATGAGCGTGGACCAGGGCCAGATGGAGGCCGGCCGCTCTCTCGGCCTGGGCTATCTGGACACCATGCGCTTCATCGTTATCCCCCAGGCGTTCAAGAACATCCTGCCCTCCCTGGGCAACGAGCTCATCACCCTGTTCAAGGACACCTCCCTGGTGTCCGCCATCGGCGGCACCGAGCTGGTGTACTTTGCCGAGGCGGTGGGCGCCAAGACCTATGAATACATGTTCCCCTATGTGGGCATCGCCCTGATGTACCTGGTGGTGGTGATGGTGCTCACCTGGCTGCTGGGCAAGCTGGAAAGGAGGCTGCGTCAAAGTGATCGACGTTAAACATCTCTCCAAGTCCTTTGGCGACCATCTGGTGCTGGACGACATCTCCGAGCATATCTGCCCCGGGGAGAAGGTGGTGGTCATCGGCCCCTCCGGCTCCGGCAAGTCCACCTTTCTGCGGTGCCTGAACCTGCTGGAGACCCCCACCTCCGGCTCCATCACCTTTGACGGCACGGAGATCACCGACCCCAAGAGCGACATCAACGCCATCCGCCGGCAGATGGGCATGGTGTTCCAGCACTTCAACCTGTTCCCCAACATGACCATCCGGAAGAACATCACCCTGGCCCCGGTGCGCACCAAGCTGATGAGCCAGGAGGAGGCCGATGACGCCGCCTCCGCCCTGCTGGAGCGGGTGAACCTGTCCGACAAGGCGGACGCTTACCCCGCCCAGCTGTCCGGCGGACAGAAGCAGCGCATCGCCATCGTCCGGGCCCTGGCCATGAAGCCCAAGCTGATGCTTTTTGACGAGCCCACCTCCGCCCTGGACCCCGAAATGGTGGGCGAGGTGCTGGAGGTCATGAAGGAGCTGGCCGACGAGGGCATGACCATGGTGGTGGTCACCCACGAGATGGGCTTCGCCCGGGAGGTGGGCACCCGGGTGCTCTTCATGGACGGCGGCCACATCCTGGAGCAGGGGGAGCCCCACGCCTTCTTCGCCAACCCCAAGGAGCAGCGGACCATCGATTTTCTGTCGAAAGTTTTATAAGCGCCGGTATAGCACATCCGCTCAGGATGTGCTATACTTTTTATAATACTGCAAGGAGGTGTTCCCATGGAGCGCGGACAGGTCACGGTGCAGATCATGCTGGGGGGCAGATCGGAGCGGATGGGCACGGACAAGGCCCTGGTGTCCCTGGGCGGGCAGACCCTGCTGGAGCGGGCGGTGGACCGCTGGCGGGACTATGGCGGCGGGCTGCTGCTGTCCGTGGGCGCCGCCCAGCGGGCGGCCCTGGCCCCGGAGGGGCTGGAGACGGTGGCCGACGTCTACCCGGAGCGGGGGCCCCTGGGCGGGCTCCACGCGGGGCTCCAGCTGTGCCGGACGGACGCCCTGCTGCTGACGGCGGTGGACGCCCCCTTCCTCTCCCCGGCCCATGCCGACCTGCTGCTGGCCGCCATGGGGGAGGCGGAGGCCTGCGTATTCACCCTGAACGGCCGGCCGGAGCCCCTGTTCGGCCTGTACCGCCGCCGCTGCGTCACCGCGGCGGAGACCCTTCTGCTCCACGGGGATAACCGGATGCGCAGCCTGCTGGACTGGGTGAACACCGTCTATGTCCCCACGGAGGACGCCGCTGCCTTCCGCAACCTCAACACCCCGGAGGACTTGGCCCGGGCTCAGGCGGAGTTCGCCTGAAGTTTGGTGAGTTCGACCGGGAAAAATCCCTTGACGTTCCTTATGTAAACCGGATCTCCGCGAATTTTCCCCTTCCACAGGATGAACAGGGGTGTGGAAAACTTTGCGGAAGTTGTGGAAGCCCTGTGAATCCTGAACTTTACATTTTCAGGAAGGGCCGGCGGCAGGGGCATCCCGGGCGATTTCCGGGGGATTTTGTCCCGGAAGATTTTTGGCAGGTGACAATAATAAAAAATGGAGAGCGCCGGATCGGCGCTCCCGCTTTTTGTTTTGCGGAAGGGGAACAAAACAGCCGCCCGGCGCAGTGCGCCGGGCGGCTGGGTTATTGCTTAGGTTCGTCGGAGGGGTCGGGCGTGTCCAGCTGAGCGGGGCCCTCGTCGGGCTTGGGCTCGTCCGGGCCCTCGCCACCCTCCAGGGGCTTGGGGGCCGCGGGGGGCTCGCTGACGATGTGGACGGAGCGGGCAGGGGGCTCCACATCGTTGGGCTGGGCCCGGCGGCCGGTCTGGGTGGAGGCGTAGGGGCTGTCCACCAGGGCGGGGTCCCGGCCCTCAATGATGGCCACCATCTCCGCGCCGGTGATGGTTTCCTTCTGGAGCAGATAGGCCACCACCTTGTCCATGTCCTCCCGGTTGTTCTCCAGGATGTCCACGGCCTGGGCGTAGCACTTGTCCAGGATCTCCTTCACGGCCTTGTCCATGTCGGCGGCGGTCTCCTGGGCGCAGTCCAGGCCGTAGCCGCCGTCCAGGTACTGATTGCGCTTGGAGGCCAGGGCCATCATGCCGAACTGATCGCTCATGCCGAACATGGCCACCATGTTGCGGGCGGTGTTGGTGGCCTCCTGAATGTCCTGGGAGGCACCGTTGGTCATGGTGTGCATGACCACCTCCTCGGCGGCCCGGCCGCCCATGGACACGCAGATCTTGGCCATCAGCTCGTCCCGGGTGCGCAGCTCGGTCTTGTCCTCCTCGGGCATCAGCAGGGTGTAGCCCAGGGAGCCCTGGGTGTGGGGCACGATGGTGATCTTCTGCACCGGCTCGGTGTTCTTCTGCTTGTAGGCCACCATGGCATGGCCCACCTCGTGGTAGGCCACCAGCTTCTTCTCGAACTCCGTGAGGACGGAGCCCTTCTTCTCGGTGCCGGCGATGACCAGCTCGAAGGCGGCCATCAGATCCTCCTGGGTCACCAGGCGGCGGCCCTTGCGGACGGCCCGCAGGGCCGCCTCGTTCACCAGGTTGGCCAGGTCCGCGCCCACGCAGCCGGCGGTGGCCAGGGCCACCTTCTTCAGGTCCACGTCCTCCGCCAGCTTGATGCTGCGGGTGTGGACCTGCAGGGTGGCCAGACGGCCCGCCAGGTTGGGCCGGTCCACCACGATCCGCCGGTCGAACCGGCCGGGCCGCAGCAGGGCCTGGTCCAGCACCTCCGGCCGGTTGGTGGCGGCCAGGAGGATGATGCCCTTGGTGGGGTCGAAGCCGTCCAGCTCCGCCAGCAGCTGGTTCAGGGTCTGCTCCCGCTCGTCGTTGCCGCCCATGCGGTTGTCACGGGATTTGCCGATGGTGTCGATCTCGTCGATGAACACGATGCAGGGGGCCACCTTGGCGGCCTCCTTGAACAGGTCGCGGACGCGGGAGGCGCCCACGCCCACGAACATCTCCACAAAATCGGAGCCGCTGATGGAGAAGAAGGGGACATTGGCCTCGCCGGCCACAGCCTTGGCCAGCAGGGTCTTACCGGTGCCCGGAGGGCCCACCAGCAGCGCGCCCTTGGGCAGCTTGGCGCCGATGT
>CAVJBM010000115.1:0-2145 GCA_963647775.1 Anaerovibrio sp. | reverse complement strand
GTTCAGCGGGGAGCCCATCGAGGAGCCGGTCATCACCGAGCTGGACGCCCTGGTGGCCATGAACCAGCCGGCCCTGGACTTCTGCACCCAGCTGAAACCGGGGGGTCTGCTCCTGGTCAACAGCGACGCGGTGGACGACGCCGTCCCGGTGCCTGCGGGCTTCCGGACGGTGCGCCTGCCGGTGAGCACCCTGGCCCAGCAGGCGGGGGCCCCCAGAGGGGCCAACATCGTGTCCGTGGGGGCGCTGACCGCCCTGCTGGGGCTCTTCGACCCGGCGGAGGCGGAGGCCACCCTCTGCGAGTTCTTTGAGAACAAGGGCAAGGGAAAATTCAACGATTCCAACAGAGCCGCCTTCCGGGCGGGACTGGCCTTTGCGGCCCGGTCCGACGGGGCGGCGGAAAAGGGGTGACAGCCTTGGATATTCGTAAACTCATGCGTCCGGAGAGCGTCGCCATCGTGGGCGCCACGGACAAGCCGGGCTTCCCCGGCAACGCCACCCGAGCCGCCCGGCTCAGCAAGGTCTGGGACCGGACCTATTTCGTCAATCCCAAGCGGGAGGAGCTGCTGGGCAGGCGGTGCTATCACGCCCTGGACGAGCTGCCGGAGACGGTGGACTGCCTGGTGCTGGGCACCCCGGCCCACACGGTCCCCGGCTACCTGCGGGAGGCCGGCCGGCTGGGCATCGGGGCTGCGGTGGTCTTTGCCAGCGGCTTCGGCGAGGAGCGCACCGAGGAGGCCCAGCGGCTGGCCGGGGAGGTCCGGGAGATCTGCGCGCAGTATGACATCGCCCTCTGCGGGCCCAACTGCATCGGTGTCATCAACGCTGCGGACCGGATCACCGTCTCCGCCGCCGGGCCGGAGATGATCGAGGTCATGTTCCGCCGGGAGGCCGGCCGGGGCATTGCCGCCGTGGCCCAGAGCGGCTACATCACCGGCGGCTTTGTGGGCCCGGACGGGGGCCGGCTGGCCTATCTGGTCAGCGCCGGCAACGGCGCCGCGTGCAGCATCGAGGATTACCTCTGCTGGTTTGCCGAGGACGACCGGGTGAACTGCATCGCAGCCTACATCGAGGGCATCCAGAAGCCCGCCCTGCTGGAGAAGGCCCTGCGGACTGCGGCCCTCCGGCGCAAGCCGGTGGTGGTGCTCAAGGCGGGCATGACGGAGAAGGGCAGCTTTGCCGCCGCCAGCCACACCGGCAGCCTGGCCGGGGACTACGCTGCCTACGAGAGCGTATTCCGCAAGTACGGCGTCACCGTGGTCAAGAGCCTGCAGGAACTGACCTCCACCGCCCGGATGTTCTCCGTGCTGGACGGCCGCCTGCCCGCCCGGTCCGGTGTGGGCGGGATCAACTTCTCCGGCGGGGAGAACACCATGTGCGCCGACACCTGCGCCCGCTATGGCATCGACCTGCCCGCCTTCCGCGCCGCCACGGCGGAGGCCCTGCGGGCGGTGCTGCCCTCCTACGCCACGGCGTCCAATCCGCTGGACGCCACCACCACCCTCTTTACCGAGGACGAAAAGGTGCGGGCCCTCTTCGCCGCCATCAGCGCGGATCCCGGCGTGGGTCTCATCACCCTGGGGGACGACGTGGGCCAGATGTCCGAGCCAAAGGACTTCACCTGCGCCCGGATCATGGGCGAACTCTCCCGGGAGGGGGCGCTGCTGCCGGCGGTGATCATTCCCTCCTTTGAAAAGCCCCGGAACCCGGACCTGACCGCCCAGTTTGAGGCGGCGGGCATCCCGGTGCTCAGCACCGGCGACCTGGCCTATCAGGCGGTGCGCCATCTGCTGGATTTTGCCGCCTACGACCCGGCGGCGGTGACCCTGAAGCTGGCCATGCCGGAGCGTGCGCCCAAGGGCGAGCCCCATGCCCTGTCCGAGGCCCAGTCCAAGGCGGAACTGGCCCCCCTGGGGGTGCCGGTGCCCGCCCAGGCCCTGGCCGCCGGGGAGGAGGATCTGGACCGCTGCCTGGCCGCCGTGCCCTTCCCGGTGGTAATGAAGGTGGAGTCCCCCGACATCCTCCACAAGACCGAGGCCGGCGGCGTGAAGCTGAACATCCGCACCGCGGAGGAGGCCCGCAGCGCTTACCGCGCCATTCTGGACAGCTGCCGTGCCTACAGGCCGGCGGCCCGCATCACCGGCGTG
>CAVJBM010000114.1:0-5315 GCA_963647775.1 Anaerovibrio sp. | reverse complement strand
GTTCAGGGTGATGTACACCGCGGAGACATAGCCCGTCAGGCTGCCCGTGCGCACCTGATACCAGCTGCCGTTGGTGCCCAGGATGGTGACGGTGGTGCCGGCGGACAGGGTGCCCAGGATCTTGTAGGTGCTGCCCGCGCCGGTGCGGACGTTCAGCGGCCCGTCGTTCACGGTGCCGGTGAGGGGGGCCTCCGGCACGGTCACGATGCAGGCGGAGACGGCCAGATAGAGGTGGTCGGCCTTGAGCGCCTGGCCCTTGGTCAGGGTCACGCCGTCGGTCTGGTCCAGCAGGTCGGCGTCCGCCACGGCGGAGCCGGAGCGGATCACCAGCTCGGCTCCGGCGGCGCACTTCAGGCTCTGCCCCTTGCCGAAGGAGAAGGACTGGAACAGCACGCTCCCCTGCTCCGCGCCGATTTCGGCGCTGTCGATGGCACTCTTCACCCGGGCGTCCCAGTCGGAGATGGCCTGGTCCAGGTCGCTTTTCAGCTGGGCGTCGCTGTTGGCCACAGTCTCGTCCACCATGGTCTGCACCTGGCCGGTAAAGACGTTCTTTAAGTAACTGAGGGTGATGAGAGGGTCCCCCTCGCCGCCGGCGGCAAAGGCCGCCGTGGCCACCGCCGCGGCGGCGGCCGCCCCCAGCAGGGCAAATTTCCAGCTTCGTTTCATCGCGTTTCCTCCGTGATGGCGGGCCTGCCCCGGCTGGCGGGGCAGGCTATGTCGGTTGGTACAGGGGTCAGATCAGCGTCTCCGTCTTGAGCCCGAAGCTCACGGCGATGGCGCTGTCCACCTGGCGCATGACCTGGTCGTTCACGCGGCCCATATGCTCCCGCAGGCGCTTTTTGTCCAGGGTGCGGACCTGCTCCAGCAGGACGATGGAATCGCGGGGCAGACCGGCGCTGTTGGCCGCCAGGTCGATGTGGGTGGGTAAGTGGGCCTTGCCCGTCTGCGAGGTGATCGCCGCGGCGATCACCGTGGGGCTGTGCTTGTTGCCGGTGTCGTTCTGGACGATGAGCACGGGGCGCACGCCCCCCTGCTCGCTGCCCACCACCGGGCTGAGGTCGGCGTAATAGATATCGCCGCGCTTCACGTTGTTCTCCACAGGACTTCACACTCCGCCGGATATAGTGCCCTATCCGCGCCGGGCGGGTCGGGTACTATCATTCTCCCACGGAACGGCGGCTTTTATACACCGCCGCGCTCACCGCCGGCGTCCCGGCGGGCTTCCTGTCTATCCTATGCGTTCAGGTAGATCCGCGGCACTCTGGGGGACACGGCGCACAGCAGCTCGTACTGCACGGTGCCCGCCTGGGCCGCCAGCGTCTCGATGGGCAGATGGGGGCCGAACACCTCGGCCACGTCGCCGGGCCTCACGTCGGCGGAGCCGTCCAGGCCCACCATGCACATGTCCATGCACACCCGGCCCATGATGGGGCGGGGCTGGCCGCCCAGCCACAGGCTGCCCGCGTTGGACAGGGCCCGGTGCAGCCCGTCGGCATAGCCGATGGGCACCACCGCCGCCCGGCCGCCCTCGGGGCCGAAGGCTGCGGTGCAGCCGTAGCTCACCGGGGTGTTCCCCGGCAGGTCCCGAACGGCGGAGACCCGGCTTTTCAGGGTCATCACCGGCTGGAGGCCCGGGCCGTCCAGCCCCTCGCAGGAGGGGTCGGGGTAGTGGCCGTACAGGGCCAGGCCGGGGCGGACCATGTCCATGTGGGTGCAGGGATAGTTTAACACAGCGGCGCTGGCCGCACAATGGCGAATTTCAAAGGTCAGGCCGTAAACCTTTTCCATCTCCTCCAGGGCGTCCAGAAAGCGGGTGAACTGGAGCATGGTGTAGTCCTCGTCCCCGTCGGCGTTGGCGAAGTGGGTGAACACGCCCTCCCACTCGAGATGGGGCAGAGCGCAGAGGACCGCGGCCTCCTTCGCGGCGGCCCTGGGGTCGTGGGCCAGCAGGCCCAGGCGGCTCATGCCGGTGTCCAGCTTCAGGTGGACCCTGGCCGTGCGGCCCAGCCGGCCTGCGGCGGCAGACAGGGCCCCCGCCAGCGTCAGGTCGGACACCGCCTGCGTCACGTTCAGCTCTACAGCCAGCTCCGCCAGCTCCGGCGGGGTGGCCCCCAGAATGAGGATGGGCATGGTGATGCCCGCCCGGCGGAGCTCCTGCGCCTCATTCAGGCAGGCCACCGCCAGATAGTCCGCCCCCAGCTGCTCCAGCTTCCGGGCCACGGGGACCGCCCCGTGGCCGTAGGCGTTGGCCTTCACCACGCCCAGAAAGCGGCTGCCCGCCGCGCAGGTCCGCAGGGCCCGGTAATTATGCTCCAGAGCGGCCAGGTCGATCTCCGCCCAGGTCCTCGTCTGTTCCAGTTCCATCGTTGGTCATCTCCATGGTAAATTCGTTGAAGCGCACGGTGAGCACCAGCACGCCGTCGGCGCTCACCTCCGCCCGCAGCAGGGCGTGGGTGGCGGGGTCCAGATACAGGTCGAAGCCCGTGCCCTTCCCCTCCTGCGCCCGGGGGTCCCGGCACTGGATGAGGAGCGTGCGGCTCTCCCCCTCCCCCTGCCAGGCGCAGCGGGCCATATAGCCCTCGGTGAGGCTTTGGATCACAGCGGGCAGGGCGGATACGGGGGTCAGCCCGCTGCCGTCCAGCTCGCCCAGAGACAGGCCCGCCCCGTCGTATTCCAGCAGAGTCTCTCCCCTGCGGATGCGGGCGGTGATGCCCGCGATGGTGTCCGGCGCGGTGACGGTGAGGACGGTCTCGCCGTCCCTCTCCCCCGCCGCGGACAGGGAGAATTCAAATACCGCGTCTCCGTAGGATACGGACACGTCCGCCTCCGCCTGCCACGCCGCCAGGGACAGATACTCCCCCCGGATGGCGGCGGCCAGCTGCTCCGGGCTGTCGTCCCGCTCCCCTGTGCAGGCGCACAGGAGCAGGGTCATCATCAGTACACAAGACAGGGCCTTGCGCACTTGGCTTTCACTCCGTTCTTTCCTTCATAGCGTCTGGGATGCGGGCGATGAGGTCGTCCACCGTCATGCCGTACTCCCCCCGGTCGGCGGCCGCCAGGTCCCCCGCCCGGCCGTGGAGCCACACCGCCATGGCCGCCCCGTCGGCAAAGTTCTGCCCCAGCAGGGACAGGATCAGGCCGGACAGGGCGTCCCCGCTGCCGCCCCGGGCCATGCCGGGGTTGCCGGTGGTGTTCACGGTGCAGGAGCCGTCCGGCCCGGCGGTGACGGTACGGTGCCCCTTGAGCACCAGCGTACACCGGTGGGCCGCGGCGAACTGTGCCGCCTGCTCCAGGCGATGGGCCACCGGGAGGGCGCAGCCCGTCAGCCGGGCGAACTCCCCCTCGTGGGGGGTGAGGACGGTGGGGGCCGCCCGCTCGTCCAGAACATCTATATGCCGGGCCAGGATATTTAGACCGTCGGCATCCACCACCACGGGGCAGGTCAGTTCCCGCAGGAGGGCGAGGGTCAGCCCCTCCGCCCGGGCGCTCTGCCCCAGTCCGGGGCCGATGAGCACCGCGCCGCAGCCCTGGGCCTTGGCCAGCAGCTCCTCATCCGAGGGCCAGGGCATGGCCATGGCCCCGGTGCACATGCCGGCCACGATGGGCCACACCTCCGGCGGCACGGCGGCGGTGACCAGCCCCGCGCCGGAGCACACCGCCGCCCGGGCGGCCAGCACCGGCGCGCCGGTATAGCCCACGCTGCCGCCGATCAGGAGCACCCGGCCGAAGTCGCCCTTGTGGGCGTCCCGCCGGCGGCGGGGCAGGACGGGTGGGGTCATTTCACGGATACGGCGCGGCTCCACGGCGCTCCCTCCTTTGGGGACAGACTTTTCTGTATCATAGCATTTTCCCCCTTGCATTTCAATCATTTTTATGTTATAAAAAAGGGTAGTTTACAGGCTGTGAACGGGAAAATAGCGGGTCCACGCATGGCAGAGAGGGGCGGCCGCCGGCTGAAAGCCGCCCTGGTGCGCGCCGCTTGGTTCGCCCGGGAGCCGCCGCGGGGAAAGACGCGGCCGGTGTGTCCGCCGTTATCGGGCATCGAGTGCGCGCGGGCTCCGCGCGAAGCCGGGTGGTACCGCGGAAGGCTTGCCTTTCGTCCCTGTTGGGACGGAGGGCTTTTATTTTTGCCCAAGGAGGAGCTTTTATGGACGTCATCGTCAGGCAATATACCCGGCAGGACCTGCCGGAGATGATACGCATCTGGAATCAGGTGGTGGAGGACGGCGTGGCCTTCCCGCAGGAGGACCTGCTGACAGCGGAGACCGGGGCCGAATTTTTCGCCGCCCAAACCTACGCCGCCGCGGCGGAGGACCGGGACAGCGGGCGGCTGCTGGGGTTGTACATCCTGCACCCCAACAATGTGGGGCGCTGCGGGCACATCTGCAACGCCAGCTATGCTGTGGACCGGGACTGCCGGGGGCTGCACGTCGGGGAAAAGCTGGTGGCCGACTGTCTGGTTCAGGGAAAGGCCCACAGCTTCCGTGTCATGCAGTTCAACGCGGTGGTGGCCTCCAATGTTCACGCCCGACACCTGTATGAGCGGCTGGGCTTTGTCCAGCTGGGGACCATCCCCGGCGGCTTCCGCATGAAAGACGGGCACTACGAGGACATCTGCCCCTACTACCACGTCCTGTGACCGCATTGTCTGCATATATTCGTTATCTAACATAAAGGAGTTTTCGTGATGAAAGAACAACTGGCAAAGATCCGGGAGGAGGCCCTGGCCGCCTTCCAGCAGGCGAAGGATTCCGCCGGGCTGGATGAGCTGCGGGTCAAGTATCTGGGCAAGAAGGGCGAGCTCACCGGCGTGCTGAAGCAGATGGGCAAGCTGTCCGCCGAGGAGCGGCCCGCCATGGGCCAGCTGGCCAACGACGTCCGCGCCGCGCTGGAGAGCGCGCTGGACGACGCCGGGACCAGGCTGGCGGAAAAGGCCATGGAGCTGAAGCTGGAGGCCGAGACGCTGGACGTGACCATCCCCGGCGAGGCCGTGGATGTGGGCCACCGGCACCCCATGTATATCGCGCTGGACGAGATCAAGGAGATCTTCATCGGCATGGGCTTCACCGTTCTGGACGGGCCGGAGGTGGAGCTGAGCAAGCTCAACTTCGACCGGCTGAACGCCGGCGAGGGCCACCCCAGCCGGGACTGGTCCGACACCTTCTACTTCACCGAGGATGAGCGGGTGATGCTCCGCTCCCAGACCTCCCCCATGCAGGTGCGGGCCATGGACTCCATGAAGCCCCCCATCCGCATCATCGCCCCCGGCCGGGTGTACCGCAAGGACGAGGTGGACGCCACCCACTCCCCCATGT
>CAVJBM010000113.1:0-20767 GCA_963647775.1 Anaerovibrio sp. | reverse complement strand
GTGGGCGTGGGCGAGCGCTCCGGCTCGCTGGAGGAGACGCTGGACGTGATCGGCGCCTACTTCGACAACGAGGTGGAGCTGGCCACCAACCGCCTGCTGGGGCTGCTGGAGCCCGTCATCACCATCGTGCTGGCGGTGGTGGTGGTCATTCTGCTGCTGGCGGTGTACCTGCCCATGTTCAACATGTACGGCAGCATTTAAGTTGTTATCCTCTCCGTGCCGCCCTGCGCGGAGCGCGATATATCACCCTAAAATCATACAGAAAAGGAGAAAATCACTATGCTTCAGAAACTGAAGAACAAGAAGGGCTTCACCCTGATGGAGATGCTCATTGTCGTCGCGATCATCGCCATTCTGGTGGCCATTGCTATTCCCACTTTCAACAACTCCATGAACAAGGCCCGCGTTGCCGCCGACTCCGCCAACATCCGTGCTGAGTATGCCGAGGCCATGACCGAGTACCTGGCCACTGTTGACACGATCGACGATACCATCACCAAGACCTATACCACCACTTCCAAGACTACCGAGGCTGTTAAGATCGCTGACAAGGATCTTACTTGGGACAAGGGCAATACCGTTACTGTTACGGTTGCAACCGATGGTACTGTGAGCATTACTGTTAGTACTACTTCGGGCGGCTGATTTTAGCGCCTAATCACTAAACAAAATGAGCCTCCGGCGGTGCGGCCGCGCCGCCGGAGGAACGCCCCCCTTATTTCGGAATCGGAAAAGGGGGCTGGCCGGAGGGTGACGGCCATCCCCCCAAAAGGGCTTTTCCAAGGAAGGAGCGCCTGACCATGCTGAGACTGACCCCGTTCATCACCGTATACTGCTGCGTGCTGGCCGCCGTGCTCGGCGGGTGCATGGGCAGCTTTCTCAATTGCATGGCCTGGCGCGTGGTCCACGGGGAGCCCGTGTGGAAGGGGCGCTCCCACTGCGACGTGTGCGGCCATGTCCTCGCCCCCGGGGACCTGATCCCGGTGGTGAGCTATCTGGCCCACCGGGGCAAGTGCCGCTACTGCGGGGCCAAGCTGTCCCCCCGGCATGTCTGGGGCGAGGTGATCGCCGCCGCGGTGTTCGTGTCGCTGCTGTTAAAATATGATATTTCGCTCCAGGCCCTTGAGGGGCTGCTGCTGGCCTGCGTTCTGCTGGCCTGCGCCTTCGCGGATCTGGAGGGGTACATCATTCCCGACCGCTTCATCGCGGCCGGTATTGTGCTTTTTTTGGTCTCCCTGCTGTGGGCGGAAAAACCGCTGGAAAAGCTCCTGAACGGGGCCATCGGCGGCTTCGCCGTGGCGGGGGGGCTGTGGCTGTTCGTGCTGGCGGCGGAGAAGCTGCTGAAAAAAGAGGCCATGGGCGGCGGCGACCTGAAGCTGCTGTTCGTCACCGGCCTGTTCCTGGGCTGGAAGGGGAATCTGTTCTGCCTGGTGCTGGCCTGCGTCATCGGCATCGTCTGGGGCGTGATTGCCGCCCGGCGGAGCAGGGAGAGCGGCCCCATCCCCTGGGGACCGTCCATCGCGCTGGCGGCGTGGGCCGCCGCGCTGTTCGCGGACCGGTTTTTCGACTGGTATCTGGGTTTGCTGACTTGAAAGCGGAGGTTCTGACATGGGAAAGCTGATCGGCTTTGACATCGGCGAGGACAGCGTGAAGCTGGCCTATTTTGCCGGCAGGGAACTGAAAAAGGCGGTGACGGCGGAGACGCCGGACGCCATGGTCGCCGGCGGGCGCATCCTGTCCATGGACGCCATGGCCGACTTTTTGAAGGATACGGCCCGGGCCAACGGCATCCCCCTGGCGGGGGCGGCCATGGTGGTGCCCAGCAGCGAGGTGTACACCCGCGCCGTCACCGTGCCCGCCATGACGGAGCAGCAGCTGGCCTATAATCTGCCCTATGAGTTCCGGGATTTCCTCACGGAGGAGAAAAGCAAGTACTTTTTCGACTACTCCGTCCGCCGCATCAACAGGGACGCGGAGGGCCGGCCGGCGGAGATGGAGCTGCTGGCCTGCGCCATGCTCAAGTCCGCGGTGGAGGAGTACCGGGCCATGTTCCGCCGGGCGGGCTTCAAGCTGAAGTCCCTGGTGCCGGCGGAGTGCGCCTACGGCTCTCTGCTGATGAACCACGGGAAGCAGACGGGGGCGGAGCGCAGCGAGACCTGCATCGTGGACCTGGGCTACCGCACCTCCAACCTGTACATCTACCACGGACACGAGTTCGACAGCCGCCGGGAGATCGACCTGGGCAGCGCCCGGCTGGACCGGCTGATCGCCGAGCACTGCGGCGTGGACATCCACGTGGCCCGCAGCTACCGCAAGAGCAACTACAACGGCGTGCTGACGGCGGACTACGCCAGGGAGCTCTACGGCCACATGGCCGTGGAGGTGGTGAAGGCCGTGAATTTCTATAACTACAACAACCGGGACCGGGAGCTGAAGGACGTGTGCTTCTGCGGCGGCGACGGCGCCATCGCCCCTCTGCTGGACACCGTGACCGAGCGGACCAGCCTGAAGCTGCACCCGGCGGACGAACTGCTGGCCGGCGTGGCCGCGCCGGAGGACCCCTGGATCTACCTGTGCGCCATCGGCGGCGTGGTCGGGGCGCTGTAAGGAGGACTGACATGATCGCAGGAAAGGACAAGACCACGGCTCCGTCCCCGGTGCGGAGACATATCCGCTGCCCCCAGAAGGTGGGCATCAACATGAACATGCGGGAAAAGCGCACCGGCGCGGTGCTGACGCTGGTGGTCGGCATCGCCGTCATCGCCGTGCTGGCGGGGGTGGTGGCCAAGCTCGGCGTCATCGACCGCTACCAGCGCTTGGCGGACGCCCAGGCGGCCTACAGCCAGGTGCATCAGCAGCACCAGACCATGGAGACTGCCCTGGAGGACTATGACAAGGTGCTCACCGAGTACCGCACCTATTCCATGGACTGGCTCACCGGCGCGGAGGAGAGCGACGACCGCTTCGTCTCCGTCAGCCGGCAGAAGGTGCTGGACCTCATCGAGACGGAGATGATGACCCGGGGCACGGTGAGCTCCGTGCGGGTATATGGGGATACGGTGTCTGTGTCCATGACGGGGATGAATCTGGCCGAGATCTCCCGCATGGTGGACGACATCGAGGCCCAGCCCATGGTGGCCAAGGCGGTGCTGGACCTGGCGGAGACGGAGAAGGACAAGCCTGCCTCCATCCTCAGCTTCTCCCTGGACATCACCCTGCAGCGGGAGGAGGGCGAGCAATGAGACGGGAACTGAGCACACGGGAAAAGGCCATGCTACTGGTGCTGGCGGTGCTGGTGATCGCCCTGGGGTACTTCAAGCTGATCTACGAGCCTGTCAACGACCAGATCGCCCAGTATCAGAGCCAGACCGAGCAGGAGCAGACCGAGAACGCCGCCCTGGCGGTCCGGCTGGCCCAGATGCGGAAGATGGAGAAGGCCGTGGAGGAGCTCAAGGCCGCCGACGGGGGGAAGGCCATCCCCAAGTACGACAACAGCGGCAAGCTCCTGCGGGAGCTCTACCGCATCCTGGACGAGACCAACGAGTACTCCCTGGACTTTTCGGCCCGGACCACGGTGGACGGCTACATCGTCCTGCGGCCGGTGAATCTGTCCTTCCAGACCGACACCTACGCCCAGGCCCGCGCCATCATCGACGCCCTGAGCGGCAGCGAGAACCTGAACCAGATCTCAGACCTGAACATCCGCTATGGCTCCGGCCAGAGCAGCGATAAGGTGATCACCGACCTGGTCATCACCTATTTTGAGGTCATGCCCTGAATTTCCGCAGGAGGGGAGCACACACCATGACGAGACGGGCAAAACGGCATAACGGAGGCTTTACCCTGACGGAGATGCTGCTGACCGTGGCGATCCTGGTGGTGCTGCTGGGCCTGGCCATGATCCCCATTACCAGGCTGCGCCGGGAGCTGCGGCAGACCGAGCTGGACGCCAAGGCGGAGATCATCTTCATGGCCGCCCAGAACCGGCTGACCCAGCTGCGGGCCGCCGGCCGGAGCGAGGATTATCAGACCGGCGTGAAGCCTCTGGGCCTCGTCCCCAGGGACGCCGACCAGGAGGCCGGGGACTACTCCGGCCTCTGCTACGTCGCCAGCGGGGACGCCGCGGCGGACAGCATCCTGCCCGAGGGGCAGGTGGACGGCGAGCTGCGGGGGGCCAGCTGGGTGGTGGAGTTCGACCCCAAGAGCGGCAGCGTCTACGCCGTTTTTTACAGCGAGGAGGAACTGAACTACCGGCCGGACAGCTTCAACGGCCTGCGCTACCGGGCCCAGCGACTGAAAAACGGCGCCGCGGTGGGCTATTACGGCGGCGACTCCGTGGGCGCGCTGATCACCGGCGACCTGGAGCCGGAGGTGGAGGTGGTCAACGGCGAGCGGCTGCTGCTGAACATCTCCTGCGCCATGCAGGGGGGCGAGGCGCTGCACTTCTACGTCACCCTCCGGGACGAATACGGCAACACCACCGGCGAGATCGAGCTGAAGCGGAACGGCGAGGTGACCCCCGGCTCCACCTACCGGGCGGTCATGGTGCTGGACGACCTGACGGAGGGGGCCGGCCTGCGCTTCGGGCAGCAGGAGCGGTTCAAAATGCTGGTGCCCGGGGCGGACCTGACCATCACCGTGCGGGTGACCAGCGAAAGCGGCCAGGTGGACGAGGCCCGGGTGGTGCGCACCGCCAACAGCCTGTTCAGCGGGGTGAGCGACACCGCCGCGGGGCGCACCGCGCGCATCGCCTGCGGCCGGCATTTGCAGAACCTGGACCAGGACTCCGGCGTGAACGACAGCCGGGCCGCCAAGCGGGTGGTCCGCGCCGTGCAGGAGAAGGACATCCGCTTTGAGGACGGGGAAAACGAGGAGGACTGGGCCTCCTGCTACCCGGGGCAGACCTTCCGGCCCATCCGCAACGGGGAACTGAAGGAATACGACAGCACCACGGCGGCGGCGGGGGTCACCTATCACCCGGTGATCTACGGCCTGACGGCGGAGAGCGGCGGGGACGCCGGCCTGTTCGAGTATGTCCGGGGCGGCGCCCTGCGCCACATCACCCTGGCCGACGCGAAAATTTCCGGCGGGGGGAGCGTGGGCGCGCTGGCGGGCTCCACCTCCGGCAGCGTCACCATTGAGGGCTGCCTGGCCTACATCTCTCCCGCCCGCGGCAGCCTGACCGGGGCGGAGAGCGCCTGGCTCCGGGGCGATACCGCGGGCGGCCTGGTGGGCACGTCGGAGGGCGGGACGCTGACCGTCACCGGCAGCGCCGCCGCCACCGTGATCGACGGACGGCAGCAGGCCGGCGGCCTGCTGGGCTACAGCAAGGGCGGCGCGGTGAGCATCGAGGGCTCCTACGCCGACTGCTATCTCTTTGCCGACACCGGCAGCGGCAGCGCCGGCAGCCTGATCGGCGCCTGCTACGGCACCAGCCGCATCTCCATCACCGACTGCTACGCGGCGGGCTTCCTCAGTGGGGGGACCACCGGCGGCCTTGCGTCGGGGGAACTGAGCGGCGGCACGCTGCGCCGGTGCTGCGCCGCCTGCGCCCCCTACGAGAAGGGCGCGCGCCTGACCTACTCCACCGCGGAGGTCCGCGCGGACGGCATCACCCCCTCGGTGGACCGGGTCTTTTATCTGGAGGGGGCCGCCGCCGACCTGGCGGGCACCACCCCCATCAACTACACCAAGTGGAGCGGCGAGAACCGGGCGGACGCCGCGGCCCAGCTGGGCTCCGCCTTCACCGCGGAGACCGGCGGCGCCAACACCGTGGCCTACAACCTGATGCCCAACATGGGCCTCAGCGCCTACTCCTACCCCAAGCTGAAGGGCCTGACCCACTACGGCGACTGGCAGGCGGAGTTTGAGTCCGGCTCCCTGGTGTACTACGAGAAATATCAGAACGGGGCCGACGTGAGCTACGGCTTCTTCGGCGGCAACCTGTCCGTGGGCTACAACGACATCCTGCCCCTGCTGGGGGACGGCTACGGCGTGGTCTATCAGGACGCCCTGCCTGACGCCGTCTCCGTCACCGGGGAGGACGGCACGGTCTATGACCTGACGCTGGCCGACGCCGTCGTCATCACGGACGAGGAGCACACCTATTACCTCCTCCCCCTGCCCGGCGAGCTGGTGAATCCCGCCCCCGGCACGGAGTTCTACCGGGAACTGCTGGTGGACACCCAGACCTATTACTACGATCCCCACTTTGCGGGCACCGCCCAGTCCGGCGGCCAGCGGCCCGCCGTGCCCGCCCAGGCGGCCATCCGCTCCGCCCGGCAGCTTTACGCCCTGAGCCTCTATTACGACGTCTACCGGGCCGTTCTGCCCGCGGGGGCCCAGCTTCAGCAGGAGCGGGACATCGACTACACCGCCTACGACTGGGCCGGCTACGGCCCGGACGGGACGGCGGTGGAGGTGCAGCGGCCCATCGGCACCGGGGCGGAGGCCCCCTTCGCCCACGTCTACGACGGCGGCTGCCACACCATCACGGGCATCTCCTTCCGGGCGGAGGCCGGGGCGTACTACGCGGGCATGTTCGGCTATAACGCCGGGGTGCTGCGCAGCATCGTCCTGGCGGACGAGACCACCCGCAGCGCGGCCCTGTCCGACGCGGCCAGCGGCCGGACGGCGGCGGTGGGCGCCCTGGCGGGCTGGAACAGCGGCACCATCTACAACTGCGCCGCTGCCGGCTACGAGCTGACGTGCAGCGCCTACAGCGGCTCCACCTTCTATGTGGGCGGCCTGGCGGGCTATAACGCCGGCATGATCCGCTCCAGCAGCGTCAGCGGCCGGGGCATCCGCGCCAACAGCAACTACGCCGTCCTCCGGGCCGGCGGCTTTGTGGGCGGGAACCGGGGCCAGATCCGCCAGTGCTATGCCATCGGCGTGGTGGAGTGCCCGGTGATCCGGGGGGGCGGCGTGGTCATCGCCGGCTTCGCGGCGGAAAACCGCGGCGTGATCCAGGCCGGCTACTGCGCCGTGGCCCTCTCCGCCGTGGAGGGCGCCCGGGTGTGGGGCTTCGCCCCGGACACCGCCGGCAGCGTTAGCCGCTGCTACTATCTGGACGGCGGCACCTACTCCTACCGGGGCAGCGTCTACCTCTACGACTACGACGGGGTGAAGGGCGCGTCCCCGGTGACGGACGACGAGCTGGCCGCCCTGCGGCTCACCGGCTTCGGCGCGGTGGACGGCGGCCACACCTTCTTCCACGACCGGTCCGACGGGACGGAGGCCGCCTATCCCTACCGCTCCGCCGTGGCGGGGGCGGACGGAAGGCCCGTCCACTACGGCGACTGGATCATCAAGGCCGACCTGGGCACCGTGGGCGTGGTCTACTGGGAGTATGAGGAGGGCGGCGCCAATGCCGGCTACCACTTCTCCTTCATCGGCTTTGACGAGGGCAGGCCCAAGTCGGGCAGCAGCCTGTGCACCGCCCACGACGACGGCGGCGCCATCCGTGCCTATGGCTACGGCTACTATTACAAGAACGGCCAGCAGCCGGCCAGCCTGGCGGAGGTCAGCGCGGAGTACGGCGGCTTCGTCCTGGGCGAGCAGAACACCGAGGCCCAGGCCAGCCTGGAGGAGCAGCTGCCCGGCTTCACCTTCGTGCTGTACCAGACGGGTATGGCGGCGGAGGAGGGCGGCCGGGACGGGATGCGGCTGGAATCCTCCCGCAGCGCCAACGGCCGGTGGGTGCTGGAGCAGGGGGGCATCCGCTACGTCTATGCCGTGTGCCCCTTCTTTGCCAACGCCTACGCCTATGTGGGCTCCGGCGCGGACACCGTCCCCGGGGTGGACAAGCCCTACGAGGTCCGCTCCGTGGAGCAGCTGCAGTTCATCAACTGGAGCTATTCCAACGGCGCGGGCAGCGTGGACGCCGACGTGACGGCGGACAACTACCGCACCTTCCCCTATCTGCAATACGCCACCGAGACGGGATCGGGCAACCAGACGGAGGCGGCCGCCCTTGCGGGCGATCCCGTGGGCGGCCCCCGGCCCATCCAGACCTGGGAGCAGACCCATGACGTCAACGGCACGGGGCTCAGCCCCGCCGCGCCCGCGGAGGGCGGGGAGGAGCCCGCCGCATGGGAGAGCAACGCCCTGATCCACCCCATCGCCGGGGCGGTGAACCGCCGGAACCGCAACAGCGGGGACAGCTATGCCGTCATCCTGTACAACTGGTTCGGCGGCGTCTACGACGGGCAGAACTACTACATCAAGAACATCCGCATTAACTCCTACTGCTACAACGTGGGCCTGTTCGGCACCACCGCGGGCGCGGAGATCCGCAACATCGTGCTCTACAGCGACAACGACTCCGTCATCCAGCGCAGCAGCGAGCGCACCTCCTGGGAGCGGCTGAACGGCGGCACGGAGACCGACCCGAAGAAGTATGCCACCTCCTACGCCCTGGGCGGGCTGGTGGGCATCGCCTACGAGTACGACAAGGGCACCAGCGCCACCATTCAGAACTGCGCCATCGCCGGCTACGTCATCCAGGACAACAGCCAAAACAAGCTGGCCCTGGGCGAGGCCGTGGTGGGCGGGCTGCTGGGTGTGTCCAGCATCGATCTGATGAACTGCTCCGCCGTGGTGGACATCGAGATCAACTGCACCCACTTCTGGGAGGAGATCAAGACCGTGGACGGGGAGCAGCGGGACGAGATGAACGCCGCCGCATGGGGCAACTTCGTCCGCGTGGGCGGCCTGGTGGGCGGCCTGCGGGACCGGGCCACCAACTGCTACACCGGCGGGTCCATCACCGTGTCCGAGGCCACCCTGGGCGAGATGAACAAGTCCGGCGACGGCACCAACACCGTGCTGTGCGACGGCACGGAGAAGGTCCAGGTGAAGTCCGGCAGCGACAACAACAGCTGGGACCGGAACCCCTCCACCCATGTGTTCATCGGCGGCGTGGGCGGCAGCGGCTTCTCCGCCAGCTTTATCAACTTCACCAACAGCAGCCTGAGCGGCGACGGCAACCCCCACTATGAGAACTGCTACACCTACCTCGACCTGCCCGATATGGAGGGGACCATCAACGGCATCGCCCTCATCGGCAGCGCCGCCGACCGGTTCAATCAGGCCAAGGCCCAGGTGGAGCTGATCAACTGCTACTATCTGAAGGGCACCACCGACAGCGTGGACTTCACCGGGGCGGCAAAGACCTACAGCCACATCACGGTCAAGGTGAACGGCCAGGTGGCCAGAGAGTATGACTCCACCCCGCTGTACGACTACTTCAACGACGAGACCGACGGCGCGGCCCGGCAGGAGAACATGCTCACCGGCCACATGGCCTATGCCCGGGAGTGCCTGTGGAACGACGGCGCCAATGCCACCGTCAGCGGCCTCACCGGCCTGACCTACGATCAGATGTCCAGCCGCCTGGGCGGGGAGGACTTCATCCAGGCCGCCAACGGCAGCAGCGCCGTGTACCGCACCTTCCTGGAGGCTCTGAATCAGAGCCAGGACAGCGCCGTTAGGGACGGCTTCGGCTGGGTCACCACCGAGGAGAACGGCGGCGCGGTGGTCAACGGCAAGTACAGCTTCCCCGGGGGCGAGGCCGTCCTGCAGGGGCAGGACTACCCCTTCCCCACGGTGCTGACGCAGACCGATACCTTCGGCGACACGGTGGACCTCCACTACGGCACCTGGCCCAAGGTGGGCCTGTTCTGGGAGCGGGGCATCGCCGCCCTGGACCTGCTCACCGACTACGACCCGGATTCCGGCCTGTCCTTCCTCTCCCTGATGCTGACGCCGCAGTACGTCACCCTGCCAGACGGGGAGGAGCCCGTCTTTACCTACACCACGGAGGGCATCGTGGAGGCGGAGGCCGTGCGGGAGGGCACGGGCTTCCGGGTGCGGCTGAAGGGGCTGGAGGTGGGCTCCACAGAGATCACCGCCGCCTGCGGCGGCTACAGCGCCCGGCTGCTCATCACCGTCACGGCGGAGATGACCGTCACCGCCGAGCCGGGCTACCTCCTGCGCTATGCGGGCGGGGAGAGCACCGTTCAGCTCACCGCCCGGAACGGCGCGGGGGATCTGCTCACCGGCATCGCCTGGCAGGTGACCAACGAGGACCCGGAGGTGGTGTCCGCCGCGCTGAAGGGCTCCGCCCTCACGGTGAAGTGCCTGGCGGCGGGGGAGGCCTCCCTGCGGGCCACGGCCACGGTCAGCCTGGGGACCGGCCGGACCTATCAGGCGGACGCCATCGTCACCGTCACGGTGGCGGAGCCCACGGTGCTGGGCATCGCCAACACCGCCGGCACGGGGGAGTACCGCCAGGGCGTGGCCAACGAAGAGCTCACCGGCTGGGAGCGGGAGCCGGAGCCCATCGCCTTTGACTCCGGCGCGCCCGCCTGCGGCAGCGTGCTGTTCCTCTACTCCACCGGCTACAACGCCGGGCTGGAGCGCTTCCGCGTCAAGGAGCTGCTGGTGCAGAGAGGCACGGAAACGATCGACGTGCTGGCCGACCAGAGCCGCTTCACCGTGCTGGTGGGCGAAGCGGAGAGCGGCGGTGCGTACAGCTATCGCCCCCTGAAGGTCTACGGCGCGGCGGCGGGAGAGATCCTGCTGCGGGTCACGCTGGAGGACACCGGGGAGGGCGGCGGCGAATTTGCCCTGACAATCCCCTATACCCTCCCGGGGAACACGGTGGACGTCACCTTCCTGGACGGGGAGGGCGGGGAGCTGCTCACCCATCAGGTGGCCTACGGTGCCGGTCTGGGCACGGCTCCCCTGCCGGAGGAGCCCCAGGCGGAGGAGGGCTATGCCTTCGCCGGCTGGGCGGACGGTGACGGCGCGCTGCTCACCGCCGACCGGGTGTTCCGGGCGGACACGGTGTTCACGCCGGTGTTCAAGCGGGTCTGCATGGTGAACTTCGTCACCGGGGCGGGGGCCGCCGTGGACTCCCTGACCGTTCTGGAGGGGGAGGGCGTCACCCTGCCCGGCTCCAGCCGGGACGGGTATGAGTTCCGGGGCTGGACGGCCTCCGGCCTGGAGGGCGAGCGCCTTGCTGAGGGCGACCACCTCTGGCCCGAGGGCGATATGACCCTCTATGCCGTTTGGCGGAAGGCGCAGGTGACGGTGCAGATCGTGCGCACCGGCGGCACTGGCGGTTCGGTGACGCGCGACGTGGCTGTCACCGGGGCCGATGTCACCGTTGACGTGTCGAGCCGGAATTTTACCACGGGGATCAGCGTCTATGTGGACGGGGTGCAGCTGGCGGCGAGCCAGTATACCAGCGGCGGATCGTGGTATCAGGGCTACTATGTGACCATCTATGCCTCGGCTCTGCCCGGCGAGGAAATTTCGGAGTAAAAGGAGGCCATCAGCATGAAAAAACTGCGCAGCGACAGCGGAGCCACCGTGCTGATGGCTCTTTTGCTGGTCCTGGCGGCGGCCGTGGTCAGCGCGGTGATCCTGACGGCGGCCACCGGCGCCGCCCGCAGCCTGCGCAGCGACCGGCAGGCCCAGCAGGACTATCTGGCCGTCAGCTCGGCGGCGGAGCTCATCCGGGACAGCATTTTACGGGACGGCTACTACTGGGAGCAGATATCGAAGCGCAAGACGGACGAGGAGACCGGGGAGGAGACCACGGTGATCGAGGACGAGAGGGAGACCCTGCCAGACGGCCTGCTGGGCCCATGGCTGGCCCGGGGCGTGGCCGCCGCCGGCTGCCGGGACACCATCCGGATCACCGTCCCCGGGGAGGACCTGCCGGCGGTGCGGGCGGACTTCTCCATGGACGGCGGCTACGGCATCACCGTGGAGTTCTCCCTGGAGGACCCGGGGGAGAGCGACTGCCGCATGACCCTCACCCTCCGGGCGGTCACCGCCGGGGACGACTACTGGCTGGAGGGCACCACCCACATCCTCTCGCGGTCCATCCGGTGGGAGAGCCCCCGGATCACCAAGGGCATTGGGGGGACAGGCGGATGAAAAAGCTGAAAAACAGCCGGGGCGAGACCCTCATCGAGACCCTGGCAGCCATCCTCATCGCGGTGCTGGCCTTCGGGGCGCTGACCACCGCCGTGCTGGCCGCGGGGAAGATCAACGCCCGGGTGCGGAGCACCGACGTGTCCTTCCGGTACTCCGGCAGCGAGCCGCGGGAGGGGCAGGCCCTCCTGTCCGGCGTGCTGGGGACGGAGCGGGGCGATGTGACCGTGTATGAGAACAACGGCTACCTCTACTACACCGCAGAGGAGGCCGCGCCATGAAAAAGCTGCGCAGCCGCGGCGGCATGACCCTGACGGAGATGCTGTGCGCGGTGGTCATCGTGATCCTCCTCAGCGGGCTGCTGGCGGTGGGGGTGCGCTTTGCCGCCCGCGCCTACCGGCAGTCCATGGCCGTGTCCCAGGCCCAGGTGCTGTCCTCCACCCTCACCGCCGCCGTCAGCGACAAGCTGCGCTACTGCGGCAGCGTCAGCCCCGACGGGGACCAGATCTTCATCCGGGACATGGGCAGCGTGGAGGGCGACGAGAAGGGCGAGGTATTCCGCATCGGCGCCGACGGGGAGCTGCTGCTGGGGGAGAACAAGCTGCTGGGCTCCCGGGCCTACCCGGAGGGGCTGCGGGTGGGCAGCTTCCGCATGAGCTATGCGAGCACGGAGGGGATCTTCTCGGTCTCCTTCACCGTTGTGGACGGCGGGGGCACGGAGCTGGCCGCGGCGGAATTTGAGGTAAAGCGTGTCAACTCCGGCACGGTGTGACCGGCCCGCCGGGAGAGAGGACGGATAATATGAATCAGAAAAAGATCCTCATTGCAGATGACTCCGAACTGAACCGGGCCATTCTGGTGGACGTGCTGGAGCACGACTTCGACGTTCTGGAGGTGTCCGACGGCAGGGAGGCCATCGCCGCCCTCCAGGCCCACCGGGGGGAGATCGGCGTGCTGCTGCTGGACGTGGTGATGCCGGAGGCCGACGGCTTCGAGGTGCTGACCTATATGGATCAGCACGGCCTGGTGGAGGAGATCCCGGTGATCATGATCTCGGCGGAGACCAGCGGCTCGTACATCGAGCGGGCCTTCAAGCTGGGCGCGTCGGACTACGTCAGCCGGCCCTTCGTGCCCGGCGTCATCCAGCGGCGCATCATGAACACCATCCTGCTGCACGAGCAGAAGCAGCAGCTGATGAGCATCGTGACCGACCGGTACTACCGGGAGGAGAAGAACACGGAGCTGATGGCGGCCATCCTGGGCCGGGTGGTGACCCTGCGCAACGGCGAGGGAGGCACCCACATGCAGGACGTGAGCCTCATCACGGGGCTGCTGCTTCAGCGGCTGATGGACAAGACCGACCGCTACGGCCTGGACCGCAGCGATATAGACGCCATCCGGGCGGCCTCCTGCCTGCACGACGTGGGCAAGCTGCTCATCCCGGAGGAGATCCTCACCAAGCCGGGCAGGCTGACGCCGGAGGAGTTCGAGATCGTGAAGCGCCACCCCCTCATCGGGGCGCGGCTCATCACCGAGCTGCCCGCGGCCTACCGGAGCGACCGGATGGTGAAGTACGCCCTGGAGGTGTGCCGCTGGCACCACGAGCGGTGGAACGGCGGGGGCTATCCCGACGGCCTGCGGGGGGACGACATCCCCATCGCGGCCCAGGCGGTGTCCCTGGCCGACGCCTACGACGCCCTCATCAGCAAGCGCTCCTATAAGGACGCCTATCCCCCCGCGCGGGCCATGGCCATGATCCGCAACGGGGAGTGCGGCAGCTTCAACCCCCTGCTGCTGGAGTGCCTGGACGAGTTGGCCGACGAGCTGGCCCAGGAGGTGCCCGTCCGCTCCGACCGGGACCAGAGCCAGCACGCGGCCCGCCGCATGGTGGCGGAGCTCTATCACGCCCAGGAGCCGCCGGCGGCCAGAGTGGCCCTCCAGCTGGAGGAGGAGCGGGCCAAGCGCCAGTTCTTCGCCGACCTGACGGGGGAGCTGTGGTTCGAGTACACCACCCATCCGGACGCCCTGACCCTCTCGCCGGCGGCGGTCCGGGCCACGGGCCTGCCCGCGGTGGTGGTGGAGCCCCAGGAGAGCGCGGAGCTGCGGACGGTGGTCAGCCAGGAGGCGCTGGACGCCTTCCGCATAGAGCTGCGGGCCGGCACGCCGGAGCGGAACTACCTGGAGACCGAGATGGAGATCACCCTGAACGGGAAGTCCTGCTGGTGCCAGCTGGCGGTGCTCATCACCTGGTCCGAGGCGGAGTGCGGGCATTTCAATTCTCTGCTGGGCAGGATTCTGAACATTGACGAGCGCTACCGCGGCCTGAGCGGCTTCGCCCGGGAGAAGGGCGAGCCGGAGCCGCCGGCCCTGACCCCGATGATGGAGAGCGGGGACGGCGTGCTGCGCCTGACCGGGGAGCAGATGAACGGCGTGCTCCGGGGGTACAGCCGGCTGTTCCGGCTGGTGCGGCTGGTGGACCCGGAGATCTGTATGCAGCTGACCACCGAGGTGGGCGGGCAGAGCATGGAGAAGCGGGACCACTGCTACGCCGTGTGGGACCGGATGCGCCGGTGCGACAACTGCATCTCCCAGGCGGTGCTGGCCACCCGCCAGACCCAGACCAAGATCGAGACCGCGGGCACCAAGGTGTTCTACGTGATCTCCTCCTACGTGGAGGTGGACGGCAGGCCCTTCGCCCTGGAGCTGGTGAACCCCATCGAGAGCGACGACATGACGGGGGACGGCCAGGAGAACATCCTGAATCAGCTGCTGGTGCGCAACCGGCAGGTGTACATGGACTCCCTGACCAAGATCTACAACCGGCGGTACTTCGACGAGCAGCTGAGCCAGCAGGAGGGCGAGTTCGCCGTGGCCATGATCGACGTGGACTACTTCAAGGAGATCAACGACAACTACGGCCATCAGGCCGGCGACGCGACCCTGTACCGCATCGCCCAGGCCATCAAATCCGAGATACGCAGCAAGGACGAGCTGGTGCGCTATGGCGGGGACGAGTTCTTCGTCCTGTTCCACGATATGCCCGCCGACGGGCTGGAGAAGCGGCTGCAGGCCATCCTCCGGGCCATTGAGAGGATCGAGATGAGCGAATACCCGGGGCTGAAGCTGAGCGCCAGCATCGGCGGAGCCAAGGCCAGCGGCAGAGTGATCGATACCATCCGCAAGGCGGACGTGGCCCTCATGCGCGGGGCGAAGCTGAAAAAGGACAGCGTGGTGCTGTACAGAGAGGAGGATACGGAATGAAGCTGGAGGAGTTTTACCGCCAGGTGGGGGGAAGCTACGAGGACGTGCATGCCCGCTTCCAGAGCGACGAGCGGGTGCTCCGCTTCCTGCGGCTGTTCGCCGGGGACGACAGCATGGACAGCCTGACGGCGGCGGTGGAGCGCAGCGACCCGGAGGGGGCCTTCCGGGCCAGCCGCACCCTGAAGGGCGTGGCGCTCAATCTGGGGCTCACCGCCCTGGCGGCGGCCAGCTCCGACCTGACCGAGGCCCTGCGGGGCAAGGCGGTCCTGCCGGAGCGGGCGCTGTACGAGCGGGTGCTGGAGGAGTACCGCAGAGTGCGGACGGCCCTGGACGGGCTGGGCGCATAACAGAAAAGAAAGCCCCCGAAGCGCAGCTTCGGGGGCTTTTTGCAGACAGCAAGGAGCGCGGGCCCATGGGCCCGCGCTCCTTGTGCGTTTCGCGGGAGACGGCTCAGAAATACTTGCGGACGTTCTCGCTGGCCTTGGACTCGTCCTCGCTGATGGAGACGGTGAACTTGATGCCGCACTTCTGGGAGAAGGCGTCCAGCCAGGCCAGGAAGGGCTCCACATCCTCGTTGCCCACGGTGGGGACCAGCTTGTTCAGGCTCTCGATGAAAATGTGGGTGATGTCGTAGTTGCCGGCGTACAGGCCGTACAGGAAGCCCTTCAGGGTGTCGTAATTGGGGATGATGTAATCAGAGGTGTCCACCAGGCGGATCTTATAGCTAATATCAAAGGTCAGCTTGGAGTCGTGAGCGATGGCGACCACGTTGCCATGCTCCGTACCAACGGCCGTATTGATGAGATCGATCATTCTCTTGGTCTTGCCGGAGCCCTTCTGCCCCATAATTACCTTGACCATGTTAACCACTCCTTCTTCGTTTCGGGGGAGTCCCCGTTGAGACCATGTTAGCATTTTTGCGGCGAAATTTCAATAGAACAATGCGAAGTTTCTAAATTATTCACGATTCAGCGCCCAGTGGGCGGCCATCTGCCCCTGACCCACGGCCTTGGCCAGCTGGAGAGGCTGGCCGGTGCAGTCCCCGGCGGCGTAAATTCCGGGCAGATTGGTGGCCATATGGGCGTCCACCTTGATATAGCCGCCCTCCAGCTCCAGCCCCGGGACCATCTGGGCGGGGGCGATGGAGGCGCGCAGGAGGAACACCCCCTCGCAGGGGACCCTGATGCCGGCGGCGGTGCGCACGCCGTCCACCTTGTGCTCCCCCAGGATCTGAAGGCCGGCCAGCCTGACCTCCGTGACCCTGCAGCCGATGGAGGACAGCCAGGCGGACTCATCCTTCCAGTCGGGGGCGTCCCCGGCCACCACGATGTCCTTGCCCCGGTAGAGCATCCCATCGCAGGTGGCGCAGTAGCTGACGCCCCGGCCCAGCAGACGCTCCTCCCCCACCAGGGGGGCGGCCCGGGTCACGCCGGTGCACAGGATGGCGGCGGAGCCCTCCGCCACATCGCTGCCCACGCCGGCCATGACCGTGTCCCCCATGGGCATGAGATTGAGCACCCGGCCCACCCGGAGCTCGGCCCCCAGCTCTCTGGCCTGGGCCAGCAGCCGCTCCTCCAGCTCCTGGCCGGAGACGTGGGGCAGGCCGGGGTAGTTGTCCATGACGGCGGCCCGGCACAGGGGGCTGGCCGTGGGCTCGTTGGTGATCACCAGCACGGACTTATTCCGGGCCCGGGCGTGGATGGCGGCGGTGAGGCCCGCAGGGCCGCCGCCGATGATGAGCAGATCGTATTTCATAGCAATTCCTCCATTCCATCGGTAAGGGCGGACAGGATGGGCCAGGTCTGGTCGTCAAACATGGCCTCGATGAGGTCGGTGAGGTTTTCCTCCAGGTGCTCGATCTCCCGGCTGAAGGCGGAGAGCACGGCGGCGGCCTCCGCCGGGAAGAGGACGCCCTTCTCCCGCCGGCGCAGGAGCCACAGGTGGTACACCAGCAGGCAGGCGGCCCCGGCCAGGGCGGCCCGGCCGTACAGTCCGTCGTCATTGACGGCCTTGTGCCAGTGGCGGAAGATGAGGTAGCAGGCGAAGTTCTCCAGCCAGCCCTCCCACTGGGGACAGGCGGCCTGGAAGGCGGCGCAGGCGGCGGGGTAGTCCCGCTTCATGGCCAGCAGGGCCTCGCTGCCGGCGGTGAGTTCGGCGGGCCAGGCGGAGCGGAGGGGCTCCAGCCCGGCGCAGCAGGCCATGAGCCGGGCGGTAAACAGCCGGCGGTTCCCGCCGGGGACGAGCTCCGGCGGCTCCGGCGCGCAGTTTGCCATGGCGGGATAGTCTTCAAAATCGATGGCGTCCTGCAATTCCCCGGCGTAGGAAATGACCTGGGCCAGCCGGACCCACAGGGGCCGGGCCCGGTCGGTGAGCAGGGCCAGGGCGGCGGCCCGGCTGCGGTCCAGCTGGGCCAGCAGTTCGCCGTCCACGCCCTCCAGCGGGGGATCGGCCTTTCCGTCGTCGGTCTCCGTGAGGGTGAAGGTGCCGCACTCCAGCAGCAGCCGCGCCGCCTCGGGACAGGAGACGGCCAGCGCCGTCTCCGCCAGGGGGCCGTACTCCTCCGTGAAGCGGGGGTAGGCGGCGCAGTGGGCGCAGAGGTGCTCCTCCCCCCAGTCCCGCTGGATGGGGCACAGGCCGTCCTCCGTCAGCAGGGCACAGAAGCCGTCCGGCCCCAGGCGGAAGCAGACGTCCCCGTCGTCATCGGTGGTAAGGGCGGCGGCCAGGGCGGAGCGCAGAGGCTCCGGAGCGGCCCGGTAGTCCGCCAGGGCGGCCTCGTCTGGGACGATGGACCAGTCCCGGCAGCAGGTGTCCGGACAGCTGCCGCCGATGCAGCGGAATAATTGATTGTAGGCGGGCGCGCGCCTGCGCATAGGCATCCCTCAGTTTTACATTAGAATGCTTTGATTATACCCGGCTTTTGCCCGCCTGGCAAGGAGAAAGGGAAAATTCCAGCTTTTTGTCCGCATAGGACAGGGCCGAACGCCGTAAGATGGCAGTACAGACTTGATTCGGAAAGGTGAGGAAGCGCGATGAAACGGATCGCTTGTTTGCTGGCGGCGCTGCTGTGCGCCCTGCCGCTGACCCTGCCCGCCGGGGCGGAGGAGCTGCCGGGCCTGACCGCGCCGGCGGCCATTCTGATGGAAAAGACCACGGGCACCGTGCTGTACGAGCACAACGCCGACATGAAGTACGAGCCGGCCTCCGTGACCAAGGTGATGACCCTGCTGCTGGTGCTGGAGGCCATCGATGGCGGCAGCCTCAGCTGGGACGACACGGTGACCGCCTCCGCCCACGCGGTGAGCATGGGGGGCAGCCAGATCTGGCTGAAGGAGCACGAGCAGATGTCCGTCCACGACATGGTGAAGGCGGTGTCGGTGGTGTCCGCCAACGACTGCGCCGTGGCGCTGGCGGAGCACCTGGCGGGGACGGAGGAGGCCTTTGTCCAGCGGATGAATCAGCGGGCGGCGGAGCTGGGCATGAACAACACCCACTTTGTCAACTGCACGGGCCTGCCCGCCGAGGGGCACCTCACCACCGCCCGGGACATCGCCCTCATGAGCCGGGAGCTCATCCTGAACCACCCCGCCATCCGGGAGTTCACCACCATCTGGATGGACACCCTGCGGGACGGGGCCTTCCAGCTGTCCAACACCAACAAGCTGATCTATTACTATGAGGGGGCCACGGGGCTCAAGACCGGCTCCACCGACGCCGCCCTCTACTGCCTGTCCGCCACGGCGGAGCGGGACGGCATGGAGCTCATCGCCGCGGTGATGCACGCCCCCACCTCCAAGGACCGGTTCGAGAGCGCCAAGGCTCTGCTGAACTACGGCTTTGCGGGCTACGCGCTGCTGTCCGTGTGGCCGGAGGGGCCCATCCCGCCGGCGCGGGTGGAACTGGGCGAGGGGGAGACCGTCCAGCCCGTGCCCGCCCGGGCGTGCACCGTGCTGGTGGAGAAGGCCAAGGCCGGGGCGGTGAGCACCGAACTGGTGCTGCCGGAGCAGCTGGAGGCCCCCGTGGCGGAGGGGGAGCGCATCGGCACCCTGGAGGTCTATGTGGACGGAGATCTGGTAGACACCGTGGAGCTGGTGGCCGCCGAGGGCGTGGGCCGGCTCACCGTGGGGAAGATCTTCAGGCGTTTTTTGGGGACGCTGCTGCTGAGGGGCAATTGAAAATGAAAAAATCTGCCGCGGGCGAGCGCCCGCGGCAGATTTTTTTGTGTTTTGCACGGGAACATGCAACAAATCCCCGCCCGGCAGCCCCCGCATAGAGGGGGAATGTGAACATGGACCGGCAGGAGATCGTGAAGGAGCTGTGGAAACTGGTCCGCAGCAGAGGGAACGACGCCGTGAAGCTGGCTTATCTGGGCGAGGAGGGCGCGGCGGATGTGAATCGACTGGAGTTAGCTGGCGTGACCGAGTTCAAGCGCAGCGAGAAGGGCTGCTTCGAGGTGCGCTTCGTGGACCGGCTGCGGGCGCTGGAGATGCTGGAGCGGCTGACCGAGAAGGACGAGGGCGGCGCGGAGATGGAGCGCTTTCTGGAGGGCTTACAGGGCGATGAGGCCCCGTGAGACTGCCGAAGATGTCCCCAAAGCAGCGGCAGCTGTTCCGCTGGTGGGACGACTACGACGCCGTCATCTGCGACGGGGCGGTGCGCTCCGGCAAGACCTACGCCATGACCATCGCCTTTTTCCTCTGGGCCATGAGCCGCTTTGACCGCCGGCAGTTCGGCCTGTGCGCCGCCACTCAGAACGGGGTGCGCCGCAATGTGCTGACGCCGGTGCTGCCGCTGCTGCG
Source organism: Anaerovibrio sp. (assembly GCA_963647775.1). Taxonomy (GTDB): domain Bacteria; phylum Bacillota; class Clostridia; order Oscillospirales; family Oscillospiraceae; genus Enterenecus. Next base: position 764 of record CAVJBM010000113.1, on the reverse strand, counting down.
GAAGCTGGGCTTTCAGGCGGAGGAGCGGGTGAGCCAGGGAAAGCTCACCCTCCGCCGGGGCGGGCGGGAAAACATTTTTTACATCTACGGCGGCCGCAACGAGGGGAGCGCCGCCCTCATCCAGGGGGTGACTCTGGCGGGGGTGCTACTGGACGAGGCTGCGCTGATGCCCCGCTCCTTTGTGGAGCAGGCCTGCGCCCGCTGCTCCGTGGAGGGGGGCCGGCTGTGGTTCTCCTGCAATCCCGCGGGGCCGGAGCACTGGTTTTACAAGGAGTGGATCTGCCGCCCGGAGGAGAAGCGGGCGCTGTACCTGCGCTTTACCATGGCGGACAACCCCGCCCTGTCCGACCGCACCCGGGAGAAGTACGAGCGGATGTTCAGCGGCGTGTTCTACCGGCGGTACGTGCTGGGGGAGTGGGTGGCGGCGGAGGGCCTGGTGTACGACGGGCTGGACCTGACCGCCCTGCCGGAGCCGCCGGAGGGCGGCTTTGACCGCTGGCGCATCTCCTGCGACTACGGCACGCTGAACCCGGCGTCCTTCGGCCTGTGGGGCAGGAGGGACGGGGTGTGGTACCGGGTGGACGAGTACTATTACGACGCTCGGGCGGAGGGCAGCCAGAGGACCGACGGCGAGTACGGTGAAGCCCTGGCCCGGCTGGCCGGGGGACGGCCCATCGAGTATGTGGTGGTGGACCCGTAGGCGGCCAGCTTCATTGAGGTGCTCCGCCGGGCGGGCTGGCGGGTGCGCAAGGCGGACAACCGGG
>CAVJBM010000112.1:0-15399 GCA_963647775.1 Anaerovibrio sp. | reverse complement strand
GAGAACATCTGCGACATCTGGGGCATCAGCCGTGAGGAGCTGGACCAGTTCGCCGTGAGCTCCCAGAACAAGACCGAGGCCGCTCAGAAGGCCGGCAGGTTCGAGGACGAGATCGTGCCCGTCATGATCAAGAAGAAGAAGGAAATGGTGGAGTTCAAGGTGGACGAGTTCCCCAAGGCCGGCGTGACCATGGAGTCCGTGGGCAAGCTGAAGGGCGCGTTCCCCGTGGGCCCCGAGGGGGTTGAGGACGAGGTGGTCCACACCTTCGACGTCACCGAGATCAAGGCCGAGCATGCCCGCAAGCATGAGAAGCGCGTCACCGCCGCCAATGCCTCCGGCATCAACGACGGCGCCGCCGCCATCGTGCTGGCCTCCGGCGAGGCGGTGGAGAAGTACGGCCTGAAGCCCATGGCCAAGCTGATCAGCTGGGGCCAGGGCGGCGTGGATCCCAAGATCATGGGCGTCGGCCCCGTGGTCTCCACCCGTCAGGCTCTGAAGAAGGCCAACCTGTCCATCGAGGACATCGACCTGGTGGAGGCCAACGAGGCCTTCGCCGCCCAGTCCATCGCTGTGGCCCGCGAGCTGCACTTCGACATGAATAAGGTCAACGTCAACGGCGGCGCCATCTCCATCGGCCACCCCGTGGGCGCTTCCGGCGCGCGGATCATCGTCACCCTGCTCCACGAGATGCAGAAGCGGCCCGACGCCAAGAAGGGCCTGGCCACCCTGTGCATCGGCGGCGGCATGGGCGTCACCACCGTGTTCGAGAAGTGCTGATCTGACCCACACGTTCAACTTCGGCCCGGAGGGTGCGGGGCTTGCCCCGCACCCTCCGGTCATTCAACATTCAGGAGGTCAAACAAAATGCCTAAATTCGTATCCATCGAAGAGGCGGTCAAGCTGATCCCCGACGGCGCCACCGTGATGTTCGGCGGCTTCATGGGATGCGGCAACGCCCATAAGTTTATTGACGCCCTGTCCAAGAGCGGCGTCAAGGATCTGACCATGATCGGCAACGACGCTTCCATGCCCGGCGGCCCCATGGGCGAGGATTACTACGGCGTGGCCAAGCTGGTCCACAACCACCAGGTGAAGAAGCTCATCGCCACCCACGTGGGCCTCAACCCCGAGGTCGCCACCCAGAACATGCAGGAGGGCACCCTGGACGTGGTCCTGGTCCCCCAGGGCTCCCTGGCTGAGATGATCCGCGCCGACGGCGCCGGTCTCGGCGGCGTGCTGACCCCCACCGGCGTCGGCACCATCGTGGAGGACAACGAGCTCTGCCTGGGTAAGCAGACCATCAACGGCAAGGATTACCTGCTGATGGCCCCCGTCCACGCCGACTTCGCCGTCATCGCCGGCGCCAAGATCGACAAGGCCGGCAACGTCTGGTACAAGGGCGACACCAGCAACTTCAACATCGTTATGGCCACCGCCGCTGACGTCGTCATCGCGGAGGCCGAGGAGATCGTCGACCGCATCACCCCCGAGGATGTCCGCACCTCCGGCGTGTTCGTCGACTACGTGGTCGAGGGAGGTAAGTACTAATGGAGAAGTCTGAGATCAAGGGCTTTATCGCCAAGCGTGTCGCCAAGGAGCTGAAGGACGGCGACGTGGTCAACCTGGGCATCGGCCTGCCCACCCTGGTCCCCAACTACCTGCCCGAGGGCATCCACGTGACCCTCCAGTCCGAGAACGGCATCATCGGCACCGGCACCGTCAACGACGAGAACCGCGACCCCATCCACGTGGTGGACGCCGGCGGCTCCCCCTCCGCCGTCAGCAGCGCCGGCTGCTTCATCGACTCCGCCACCTCCTTCGGCCTGATCCGCGGCGGCCATGTGGACGCCACCATCCTGGGCGGCCTTGAGGTGGACGAGGAGGGCTCCCTGTCCAACTGGATCATCCCCGGCAAGAAGATGCCCGGCATGGGCGGCGCCATGGACCTGCTGGTGGGCGCCAAGAACGTCATCGTCGCCATGGAGCACACCGCCAAGGGCAACCCCAAGATCCTGAAGAAGTGCAAGCTGCCCTACACCGCCGTGCACTGCATCACCAAGATCATCACCGAGATGGGCGTGATGGAGGTCACCGACAAGGGCCTTGTCCTCACCGAGTACAACCCCGAGTTCACCGTGGAGCAGATCCAGGCCGCCACCGAGGCCACCCTGATCGTCTCCCCCGAGCTCAAGAGCATGGTGTAAATCCGGAATTTTCCGGTCAAGACAGAAGCGGCCGGCAGCAACGCTGCCGGCCGCTTCTTTATGCCGTTCCGTTGAAATAGTCCCGCGCCCCGCGGATGAGGTCCCCCAGGGCCACGCCGATGCGCAGCATCTCGCTGTCGGTCAGGTCGATGGTCTTTCCCTCGTAGGGGGCGGCGGCCACCTCCGACACGGTCCGGGTCTTTAAGTCCACCTGGAAGCGGATGGACGCCCCGGCCACCGTCCCGCCATCGTCGTCCTTACGGGTGAAGGCCACGCTGACCACGCCGCCCTCCAGCCGGGCCTCCCCCTCGGTGGTGATATGCTCGAAGAAGGCCCCCAGGAAGCGCGGGGAGGCAAAGTACAGGAAGCTCTGCCCCGCCAGCTCCGAATACTCCAGATAGTCTGCGTCCAGGTGGGTGATGCGCACGTGGTTCGGGGCGCTGCCCTCCCGCTCGTAGCCCACGCCCACGCCGGGGGCGGACTCCAGCCCCTTGGGCCCGGCCAGCCAGTGTCCCCGCTGGGTGTAGGTCTCGCCCAGGTTGTCGGTGTAGGTGAACACCGCCTCCAGGGTGTCCCCCTGGGCCAGGGTGAACCGCCAGAAGTCCTCCGGCCCCCACTCCCAGACGTCGCCCTCCCGGTGGGTGGGCTGAAGCTGGGCCTCGTACACCGTCTCGCCGTTGACCAGCGCCTGGGCCCACACCGCCGTGGGCCACACCAGTTCCGGCCAGAAGGAGGAGATGCTCACCCCACGCGGGCCGCCCTCCGGCACGGCGGAGACGACATTGCCGATCTCCACCAGGAAGAACCGCCGCAGGTCTGTCGGCGGGGTCAGTTCAAATGCCTCTTCCCCCAGCCCGCCGGCGATGGGCTCCAGGGCCTGGGTCTGGACCGTGCCGTCCCGCTCCACCCGGAGGAGCATCTCCGTGCCGCAATTCATGGGCAGGGTGATCCGCGCCCGGAAATCGGGGCCCGTCACCCACCCCGTCTCCTCCGTGCCGGTGTCCCCCGCGCCGCCGGTCCAGTCCAGCTGGAAGCTGACCCGGGTCTCCGGCGTGTAGGTCTTGAGGACGGCGGACAGCTCCAAAGTGACGGTGCCCGCCGCCCGGTCGAAGTCCGTCACCGTCCAGTCAAAGCCGCTGAGGAGGGAGCTCTGCTCCGTCAGCAGCTCCTCCAGCCGGTCGCTGAGGGAGCCGAGGCGGTCGTTCACCCGGTCCTCCACGTTGTCGATGCGGCCGTCCAGGCCGGACAGTCGGCGGGACAGGGCGGAAAACTGCCCCGCCACCCAGCTGATCCCCGCCGCCAGGGCGGCCGCTACGACCAGTACCGCCACCGCCGTCTGCCACGGCAGGCGTTTTTTCGGCTGGGTCAGTTCGCTGTACCGCCGCAGCAGCTCCTCCGTCCGCTCCTCATCCAGCCCCGCGGGGGCGGGATCCGGATCCGCGGCCTCTTCCTGCGCCTGGGGCGGCTCCTCCACCCCCAGCAGCGCGCCGACGGTCACGCCGAACAGGCGGCTCATGGCGATGAGGGTGTCCAGCTCCGGGATGCCCCCGTCGCTCTCCCACTTGCTCACCGCCTGGCGGGAGACCCCCAGGGCCTCCCCCAGTCCCTCCTGGGACAGGCCCGCCGCCTTTCTCAATTCCTGAATCCGCTGGCCCAAGGTCACGGCCATCGCCTCCTTTCCGTGCCCTCACCCTACCAAAAGCGCCCGCTTCTGGCAACCAAACGGGCGTTTCCTTTTGTCAACGCTCCGTTGCCCAGGGGCTCAGCCGGGCCTCGACGGCCGCCAGGCCGCTCTCATCCAGCTCCCCCGGCACCACGAGCCGGCACACCAGCCGCCCCGCCCGCAGCAGCAGGACGGAGTAGTCCGTACCCTCGTCGCGGTAGGTCCCCCGCCACGCGCCGTCCGCCCAGGCCAGGTCCGCCGGCTCCATGTCCGCCCCCGGCCGGGGCAGGTATTTCGACCCGCCCGCCGACCGGGCCGTCGCCGCCAGCCACTCCGCCGCCAGGCGCTCCGCCTGCCCCTCGGCGGGGCACAGGACGCTCTCGCAGCCCACGCTCCGGGGCCAATAGTCGTTGAAGTGCTCCGTCTGCCAGACGCGGCCCATGGGGAGGATCACGCCGGTGACCTCCCGGGTGCCCAGGCCGCCCCGGGAGATGTCCAGGTCCTCCAGCCGCACCACCGGGGCGGACGCCAGCTCCCCGTAGGGGTCCCACTTCAGCTGCCGGTCCCAGTTGGACCAGGTGCCGAAATGGGTCAGGGAGCGGGTCACGATCAGGGCCGCCATCAGCGCGAGGAACACGAAGCCCAGCCGCCGGGCATTCTTCCGCTCCCCGGGGAACAGGTCCTCCCCGTAGAGGAAGCCCCGGTACAGGCAGATGGCCCCCCACGCCCCCAGGAACGTCGCCATGGACACGATGCGGCCGCCCGCCAGCAGGCCGTCCAGCAGGCAGCCCGCCAGCACCAGGGCGGCCCCCGCCAGCAGCAGCAGGGTATAGACCCCGTTGACCCGCATGACCCACCGGGGGGACTCCGGCACCGCCCCGCCCCGGGCCCGCCAGCGCCCGGCGCAGAAATCCGCCAGCTTCCACAGCGCGCACAGGCCCCACAGGGCCGCCGCGGGCAGCAGCGCGGTGAGGGTCCAACTGCCGGCCCAGTCCCGGCGCAGCTCCGTCAGTGCCGCGCCCCAGTAGTCGCCCCCCATGCCCCAGCCCAGCAGGGCGTAAAAGCCGATCCAGGCCAGCACGGTCACTACGGATAGGATACAATTGCGGATATAATACCGATTGTAGTTCTTCCGCTCCAGAATCGGGTCGGTCTGGACGGGGATGGCCTCCTCCCCGGGGCGGGAGCGGAACAGGTACATCCCGCCGGTGTAGGCCGCCAGGTCCCAGCCGCCCTCGCCGCAGAAGGCGATGTAGTCCAGCCGCTCCTCCCGGCTCTGCCGGGTGGAGGCCAGGTCCACGCACCAGCGGAGGTCCTTCCGGTCGGTGCGCCGCCACTTGGCCAGCACCAAGCCCGCCCGCACCAGGTCCCAGCCGGCGGCGGCCCGGTCGTTCAGATAGCGCTCCACCGCCCGGTAGTCCCCGGCGGAGAAGCCGCCCAGCGTGTACTTCACGTTACTCATGTCCGTTCCCCTCCAATACCGCCGCCGCGTCCGCCACCTGGCGGCGCAGGCGTTCATATTCCTGCTCCAGGGTCTGCTCCCCCAAGTCGGTGAGCCGGTAGATCTTCCGCTTGTCCAGCACCCGCTCCAGGGTGATGAGCCCCTCCTGCTCGAACCGGGCCAGCAGGGTGTACAGCGTGCCCGGCCCCAGGGCCAGCCGCTCGTGGGAGAGGGCGCGCACCCGGTCCATGATGGCGTAGCCGTGGCCCGGCTCCCGCAGGGCCAGCAGCAGGTAGAACATCTGCTCCGTCAGCGTATCCAGCTTTTTGCGGGCCATGGCATCTCCCTCCCCTCTTGGCCCCACTATATATCAATATTCGATATATGTCAAGGGGGTTTCCTTTTCCGGGGAAATGTGATAGGATAAAAACACGGGCGGCCGCGCAGGCCCCTGCGGCAGGATCAAACGCCGCAAGTCACACCACCGGAGGTATTTATGACCCACGAGGACTATATGGAACGGGCCCTGGCCCTGGCGGAGGAGTGCATCGCCGGCGGCGACGTGCCCGTGGGCTGCGTCATCGCTGGGCCGGACGGCCGAATCCTGGGCGAGGGCCGCAACCGCCGGGAGGCCGACGGCCGGGCCACCGCCCACGCGGAGATCGAGGCCATCGACGCCGCCTGCCGGGCCCTGGGCTCCTGGCGGCTGGCGGGCTGCACCCTGTACGTCACACTGGAGCCCTGCCCCATGTGCGCCGGGGCCATCATCAATTCCCGCATTGCCGAGGTGCGCTACGGCGCCCGGGAGGAGAAGTCCGGCTGCTGCGGCTCGGTGCTCAACCTGTTTGAGGAGCGCTTCAACCACCGGCCCCGGATCTACGGCGGCCTGCTGGCGGACCGGTGCCAGGCCCTGCTCACCCGGTTTTTTCAGGGTCTGCGGTGAAAATTTTCCGCAAAACCTGAACATTTAATACTTTTGTAACAAATCTCCCCGAACTTTTGTAACGATTCTCCTTTATCTTAATACTTGCAAGAGATATCCTTTCTTTTTCATTCTATCCTCCATCCTTTTGACCCGGAACCTGCAAGCGGTTCCGGGTCGCCTTTTTCTCCGGCAAAAGAAAGCCCCCCTGCCGCAAGGCAGAGGGGCTTTTGCTCGTTCAGATGGGGCGGAGTTACCGGTCCTCCCGGAAGTAGGCCTGACCCAGGGCGGCAGGGGGCTGATTCTCCTTGCTGCTGCGCAGGCTGGTGATGATGAGGACGATGACCGTCACCACATAGGGCAGGACCTTGTACAGCTGGTCGGGGATGAAGGGGATCTGCACCCGGAGGTACAGGATCACCAGGCCGCCGAACAGGATGCTGCCCCAGATGGTGTTGATGGGCCGCCACAGGCAGAAGATGACCAGCGCCACGGCCAGCCAGCCCTCGCCGGCCAGGCCCTCGTGGTTCCAGACGCAGCCGGCGATGGTCATGATATACACCATGCCGCCGATGGCGGAGACGCCGCCGCCGATAACGGTGGCCAGGTACTTGTACCGGCCGATGTTGATGCCCGCGGCGTCCGCCGTGGCGGGGGACTCGCCCACCGCCTTCAGGTTCAGGCCCCAGCGGGTGCGCTTCATGTAGAAGGCCATCACCAGGCAGATCACCAGGCCCAGGTAGACAAAAATGTTGTGCCCGAAGATCAGCTGGCCCACCACGGGGATGCTCTGCATGGCCTTGGGAAAGGGGGAGTTCTGGAAATACGCCTTGAGGGCGTTGCCCACCACCACGTAGCCCCCCTCCCGGGTGCGCATGTATTCGCCCATGAACTGGCCCACGCCGGTGCCGAAGATGGTGAGGGCCAGGCCGGTGACGTTCTGGTTGGTGCGCAGGGAGATGGTGAGGAAGCTGAAGATCAGCGCGCCCACGGCCCCCGCCAGGAAGGAACACAGGATGGCCAGCAGCACGGCCACCGGGCCGCTGGCGGCGGCTCCCGCCGTCTTTTCATAGTAGAAGGCGCCGGCCAGGCCCAGGGCGCCGCCCATGTACATCATGCCCTCCACGCCCAGGTTCATGTTGCCCGACCTTTCCGTCAGGACCTCGCCCACGGTGCCGTACATCAGGGGCGTGCCGTTGAGGATGGCGTTGAAGATCAGCTGGATCACGGTGTTCATTCGGACGCGCCCCCCTTCTCCGCCCTGGAGCGGACGATGATGCGGTAGTTGATGAAGAACTCGGCGGCCAGCATACAGAACAGGAACACGCCGGTGATGATGTCCGAGATGGAGGCCGGGATGGCCATACGGGTCTGGAGGGTGCTGGCGCCCTTGTCCAGCACCGCCAGCAGAAGGGAAATGGCAATCATGGCGAAGGGGTTCAGCTGGGCCAGCCAGGCCACGGTGATGGAGGTGAAGCCCACGCCGTCGGCCACGCTGTCGTACAGGGTCTGGTTGGCGCCGGAGGCCACCATGTACCCCACCAGGCCGCAGATGGCGCCGGAGAGGAGCATGGTGCGGACGGTGATCCTGGCCACATCCATGCCGGCGTAGCGGGCGGTGTTCTCGCTCTCGCCGATGACGGCGATCTCGTAGCCGTGCTTGGTGTACTTCATGTAGATGAACATGAACACCGTCAGGGCCAGCACGATGATCCAGCCGCAGTGGACGCCGAACACCTTGGGCAGCACGGCGGCCTTGTTGAAGTTGGGGATGATCTGGCTGCCGGGCTTGCCCTCCCACGGGCCGCCCTGGAGCCAGCGGACCACGCCGATGATGATGTAGTTCATCATCAGGGTGAACAGCGTCTCGTTGGTGCCCCACTTGGCCTTGAACACGGCGGGGATCAGCCCCCAGATGCCGCCGGCCACCGCCGCGGCCAGGCCCATGACGATGAGCAGCACGGCGGAGGGCAGCTTATCGTAAAAATAGAGGGCGAAGTAGGTGGCGGCGATGGCCCCCGCGGTGATCTGGCCCTCGGCGCCGATGTTCCAGAAGCGCATCCTGAAGCAGGGAGCCAGAGCCAGGGCGGTGCCCAGCAGGGGCACGGCGATCTTCACCGTCTGCCGCAGGGAGGCCGGCTTGCCCAGGGAGCCGGAGAGGATGGTGCCGTAAGCGCTGAAGGGGCTGCTGCCCAGGGCCAGGAAGATCAGCGCGCCGATGAGGATGGCCGCCAGGAAGGAGCCCAGCCGGATGGCCCACGCCCTGCCCCGGGGCATCTCCCCCCGCTTGGTCAGGCGGAAAAGGGGCGTTTTCTGTTCATGCATCCTGTGTCCCCTCCTCCCCTTCCAGGCGGGTCATGAGCATACCCACCTGCTCCTTGGTGGCGGTGCGGGCGTCCACCACGCCGGACACCTTGCCGGCGCACAGGACCAGGATGCGGTCGCACAGCTCCAGCAGCACGTCCAGGTCCTCGCCCACGAAGATGACCGCCACGCCCTTTTTCTTCTGCTCGGTCATCAGGTTATAAATGGTATAGGAAGTGTTGATGTCCAGGCCGCGGACGGCGTAGGCGCTCATCAGCACGGAGGGGGCGGAGGCGATCTCGCGGCCCACCAGCACCTTCTGCACGTTGCCGCCGGACAGCCGGCGCACCGGGTAGTCCACGTCGGGAGTGACCACCTCCAGATCCTTCATCACCTGGAGGGCCAGCTCGTTGGGGTCCTTTCGGCGGACGAAGAGGCCCTTGCCCTTCCGCCAGGAGCGGAGCATCATATTGCCCGTCATGCCCATGCCGCCCACCAGGCCCATGCCCAGCCGGTCCTCGGGGACGAAGGCCATGGCCACGCCGGCGTCCTTGATCTGCATGGGGGTCTTGCCCACCAGCTCGGAGGGCTCCCTGCCCTCCGGCGTGTAGCGGATGGAGCCCCCCGCCACCGGCTGGAGCCCGGCGATGGCCTCCAGCAGCTCCTTCTGGCCGGAGCCGGCGATGCCCGCCACGCCCAGGATCTCGCCGCCCATGGCGGTGAAGGTCACGTGGTCCAGCTTGGTGACCCCCTCGCCGTCCACCACCGTCAGGCCGCTGACGGCCAGGCGCTCGGTGGGGTTCACGGGGTCGGGCCGGTCGATGTTCAGGGACACCGGGCGGCCCACCATCATGTTGGTCATCTCCTGGGGGTTGGTGTCCTGGATGGCCATGTCGCCCACGAAGTGGCCCCGGCGCAGCACCGCCACCCGGTCGGCGATCTCCATGACCTCGTGCAGCTTGTGGGTGATGATGATGACCGATTTGCCGTCGGCCTTCATGGCCCGCAGGACCTTGAACAGCCGCTGGGTCTCCTGGGGGGTGAGGACGGCGGTGGGCTCGTCCAAAATCAGGATCTCCGCCCCGCGGTAGAGGACCTTCACGATCTCCAGGGTCTGCTTTTCGGACACGGACATGTCGTAGACCTTCTTATCCGGGTCCACGGCGAAGTCGTACCGGTCGCTGATCTCCAGAATTTTCTGCCGGGCGGACTTCAGGTCCAGCAGCCAGCTGCCCTTCAGGCCCAGCACCACGTTCTCCGTGGCGGTCATCACGTCCACCAGCTTGAAGTGCTGGTGCACCATGCCGATGCCGTAGCGGAAGGCGTCCTTGGGGGAGCGGATGGCGACCTCCTGGTCATTGACGAAGATCTGGCCGGAGTCCGGGCTGTAAATGCCCGCCAGCATGTTCATCAGGGTGGTCTTGCCGCTGCCGTTCTCGCCCAGCAGGGAGAGGATCTCTCCCCTGCGGATGTCCAGCCAGACCTTGTCGTTGGCCACGGTGGAGCCGAAGGTCTTGGTCACATCCCGCATTTTGATCACGCAGTCGTCCTGCAAGGGTCATCATCCTTTCCATCATATAAAATAGGAATTCCGCGGACCCACAGCGGCGTCCGGAGGGGCGCTCCTGTCGATCCACGGGGGATGCGGGGGAGATAGGGGCCGTCCCAAACGGGGCGGCCCCTATCCGGTTGTTGTTCAGGTTATCTCAGTAGGCGGAGTTCAGCCACTCGATGCCGTCCACCCGCAGGGTGAAGTAGGGAGCGGACTGGAAGTAGGACTCATGGAAGGCGCCGTCGAACACGGCCTCCTCGGAGTCGGCATTGTAGTCGCCGTCGGTGTCCAGCGCGAAGGCGTGGGTGACGGTCTCGCCGTCCACGGTGAAGGTGCTGGTGTCAAAGACCTGGATGGTGCCGTTCTTGATGCCCTCCTCCACCTCGGCCAGCTTCTCAGCGGTGCCGGGGGCGGCGATGGCCTCGTTCAGCGGAGTCATGACCACAGCGCCCTCAGCCATGCCGTGGTTCTTGTAGTCCTGCTCCAGCTCCTCGCCGTTGAGCACGCACTTGATGGCGTGGACAAAGTAGCCGGTCCAGTCGATGCGGGTGCCGATGAGGGAGGCCTCGGGGGCCACGGCGATCATGTCGTTGTTGTAGCCGGTGTGGTACACGCCCTTCTGCTGGGCGGTGGTGGCGGGGGTGGTGTTGTCGGAGTGCTGGGAGATCATGATGCAGCCCTCATCGCACAGGGCGGCGGCGGCGTTGGCCTCGGCGGTGGCGTCAGACCAGGAGCCCACGAACTGCACCTTCATGGTGGCGGAGGGGCAGACGCTCTTGGCGCCCAGGTAGTAGGCGGTGAAGCCGGAGATGACCTCGGCGAAGGAGTAGGCGCCCACGTAGCCGATGACGGCCTGCTCGGCGGTGATCTCGCCGTCGTCGATCATCTGCTGCATCTTCAGGCCGGCGGCCACGCCGGCCACATAGCGGCCCTCATAGATGTTGGCGAAGGCGTTGTGGGTGTTGGGCAGGTCGTCCTTCCAGGAGCCCTCGTTGGTCATGCCCACGAAGGTGACGTCGGGGTTCTCCGCGGCCACGCGGAGCATGGCGGGCTCCTGACCGTAGGAGTTGTTGAAGATGATGGAGCAGCCCTCCTCCACCAGCTCCTCGTTGGCCACGGCCACGGGGTCGCCCTCGATGAGGTTGTACTTCACGATCCACTCCACGTTGATGCCCTCAGCCTTGAGCGCCTCGTCGGCGGCCTCTTTGCCGCGCATAAAGTTGTAGGTGTAGCCCTGGTCGTTCTCGTCGCCGATGCAGATCAGGCCGACCTTGATGGTCTTGGCCGCGGGCTCGCCGCTGGGCTCGGTGGTGCCGCTGGGCTGGGGGGCGCTGGACTGGGCGGGCTTGTCGCCGCCGCAGGCCGCCAGGCTGAACAGCATCAGGGCGGCGAGGAGCATGGCAAGGATCTTCTTCATGTCGATCTTCCTCCGTTTTCATATAATTCTGAATTGCAAGTGACATCTTTATCTCAAACCGCGGACGCGGTCAAAGAACAAACAAAAGGGGACCGCCGGCCGGCAGTCCCCACACGCGCGGCAGCCGCACCGACCCACTGGGGGCGTGCGCTGCTGCTGACGATAGTCCGGCGATTTAAGGCCGCCGGGTAGAGACACCGGGACCCTATCTCCCGGCATATACCGACTGGATATTCAGTTAAACGGCTCAGAAAAACTCGATGCCCTCGGGGCTCATGCGCTTGATCCGGGCCAGGGACTCCACCCGCACGCCCTGGCTGCGGATCCGCTCGCCGCCGGGCTGGAAGCCCTTTTCCACGGCGATGCCCGCCCCCACCAGGGTGGCCCCCGCCTGGCTCACCAGCTCCATCAGCCCCTGGAGGGCCGCGCCGTTGGCCAAGAAGTCGTCGATGATGAGCACCCGGTCCGTGGGCAGCAGGTACTTTTTGGACACCGTCACGTCGTTGACCTGCCCGTGGGTGAAGGACTCCACCTGGGCGTGGTACATCTCGCCGGTGACGTTGCGGGACTTGCTCTTTTTCGCGAACACCACGGGGACGCCGCCGAACTGCTCCGCCGCCACGCAGGCCATGCCAATGCCGGAGGCCTCGATGGTCAGGATCTTGGTGACGTTGTCCGCCCCGAACAGCCGGGCCCACTCCCTGCCCATCTCGGCAAAGAGGGAGACATCCATCTGGTGGTTGAGAAAGCTGTCTACCTTTAATACATCCTCGTTGAGCACGACGCCGTCCCGGCGGATGCGGTCTTCCAGCAGTTTCACCATACTCACCCTTTTCTCATGGTGATTTCATTGTAGCAAAAAAGGATTTTCTTCGCAAGCCCTCCTTTTCCACATTCTTTCTTGTCCCGCCGACAGTTTTCTGCTACAATGTTCACAGTTCCGTCACGAATTTTCCGGCGTCCCCCTCCCGGGCGGGCGCTCTGCTTTGAAAGGAGCACCTCAACCATGCGCGTCAAGTTCAGTCTGAAGGAATTTCTCCTGCTGACACTGGGCACGGCCCTGGTGGCCGTGGGCGTCTACTTCTTCAAGTTCCCCAACAACTTCTCCATGGGCGGCGTCACCGGCATCGCCATCCTGCTGTCCGCGGTGTTCCCCGCGGTGTCCTCCGCCACCTTCGCCTCGGTCATCAACATCGCCTTCCTCATCCTGGGCTTCATCGTGCTGAATAAGGGCTTCGGCGTGCGCACGGTGTACTGCTCCATCCTGTTCTCCGCCCTGCTGTCCGGGCTGGAGTGGCTCTGCCCCCTGAGCGCCCCCCTCACCAACCAGAAGATGCTGGAGCTGTTCTTCGCCGTCCTTCTCCCCGCCCTGGGTGCCGGCATCCTGTTCAACACCCAGGGCTCCACCGGCGGCACCGACATCCTGGCCATGATCCTGAAAAAGTTCACCAGCCTGGACATCGGCAAGGCCCTCCTGTGCGTGGACGTGCTGGTGGCCGCCTCCACCTTCCTGGTGGTGAACATCGAGACCGGCCTGTTCTCCGTCCTGGGTCTGGTGCTCAAGTCCGTGCTGGTGGACACGGTGATCGAATCCCTCAACCGGAAGAAGAGCTTCATCCTCGTCACCTCCGACCCGGAGGCGGTGGCCGGCTTCATCACCCACGACCTGCACCGCTCCGCCACCATCTGGGAGGCCAAGGGCGCCTACTCCCACGAGACCAAGTGGGTGGTGCTGGCCGCCCTGAACCGGGCCCAGGCGGTGGCCCTCCGCCGCCACCTGAAGGAGACCGACCCCCACGCCTTCATGCTCATCACCAACTCCAGCGAGATCTTCGGCAAGGGCTTCCTCCGGGCCTGAGCCGAAAGATCCGCCCCGCCGACAAAATTCATAGGCTTTCGCCCTCCCGGTCGTGGTATAATTTGGCAAATCACGACAGGGAGGGCGTTTTTATGCCGCTGTTCACCAAGGCCGGGCCCAGAGTTCTGGAGCTCCCGGCAGACGAGATCCGACCCAATCCTGACCAGCCCCGGCGCACCTTCGACCCGGAGGACCTGGCGGAGCTGGCCCGCTCCATCAAGGCCCTGGGCATCCTCCAGCCGCTGTCCGTGCGCAGGACCGCCGGCGGCTGGGAGCTCATTGCCGGGGAGCGGCGGCTGCGGGCGGCCCGGCTGGCGGGGCTGGCCACAGTGCCCTGCCTGCCCGTGTCCGCCGACGAGGAGCGCTCCGCCCTGCTGGCCCTGGTGGAAAACCTCCAGCGGGCCGACCTGGACGTGTGGGAGGAGGCCGCCGCCCTCCAGACCCTCATCAGCCGCTACGGCCTCTCCCAGGAGGAGGCCGCCCGCCGGGTGGGCAAGAGCCAGTCCGCCGTGGCCAACAAGCTGCGGCTGCTGAAGCTGCCGCCGGAGGTCATTTCCCTGCTGCGGAGCGCCCGGCTCACCGAGCGCCACGCCCGGGCCCTGCTGGCCCTCCCCTCCCCGGCGCTCCAGCGGACCGCCGCGGAGCACATCATCGCCCGGGAGCTCAACGTGGCCCAGTCGGAGCAGTACATCGCCCGGCTGTGCGGGCAGGCCGCCAAGCCGAAGAAGGCCGTCCCCCTCTACCGCACCAAGGATGTGCGGCTCTTTCTCAACACCATCCGCCGCAGCCTGAGCATCATGCAGTCCGCCGGCGTGGCCGCCCGGTGGGACCGGCAGGAGACCGACGACGGCCTGGTGCTCACCATCCGTATCCCCAAACAGTCCGGAGCGTGACCGCTCCCCCTTCCCCGCCCGCCCCAGAGTTTGCCTGGGGCGGGCGTTTCACGTGAAACCGATCAGATATCCTCCCGCGGTCTGTTTCACGTGAAACATCCGATTTATTCAGAAAAAGGTTGAAATACTGCGGCCGGGCGGGTATAATAAAATCTGCTCCATATACCAAAGAAAGAAATGGGTGTGCGCCATGGGCAAGACCGTTGCGATCGTCAATCAGAAGGGCGGCGTGGGAAAGACCACCACCTGCGTCAACCTGGCCGCCGCGCTGGCCGGCATGGGCGTGAAGGTGCTGGTGTGCGACTTTGATCCCCAGGGCAACGCCACCTCCGGCTTCGGCGTGGACAAGTCCCGCTCCCCCAGCGTGTACGAGGTGCTCATGGGCAGCGCCGAGGCCAAGCGGGCCATCGTCTCCACCCGGTGGGGGAACGTGCTGCCCGCCAACAAGGCCCTCTCCGGCGCCACGGTGGAGCTCATCGCCCTGGACCGCCGGGAGTACCGCCTGAAGGAGGCCCTGGCCGCCGTCAAGGACCAGTACGACTTCATTTTCATCGACTGCCCCCCCTCCCTGGAGCTGCTGACCCTGGACGCCCTGTGCGCCGCGGACACCCTGCTGGTGCCCGTCCAGTGCGAGTACTACGCGCTGGAGGGCCTCAGCGACCTGCTGTACACCGTGCGGCTGGCCAAGCGGTCCCTCAACCCGGCGCTGGAGCTGGAGGGCGTGGTGCTCACCATGTACGACGGGCGCACAAACCTGTCCATGCAGGTGGCGGAGGAGGTCAAGCGGTACTTCCCCGGCAAGGTGTACGCCAGCGTCATCCCCCGCAACGTCCGCCTGTCCGAGGCCCCCAGCCACGGCAAGCCCATCTCCGCCTACGACCGCCTCTCCCGGGGCGCCGACGCCTACGACGGCCTGGCCCGGGAATTCTACGGCAAAAACCACACTTGAGATAGAAAGGAACAACTGCTATGGCAAACGCCAAAGGTCTGGGCCGGGGCCTGGGCGCCCTCATGGGGGACGCCGCCCTGCAAACCCAGGAGGCCGGCTCAGTCTTTCTGCCTGTGTCCCAGGTGGAGCCCGGCCTCAATCAGCCCCGCAAGCGCTTTGACGAGGAGGCCCTGGCCGATCTGGCCGACTCCATCCG
>CAVJBM010000111.1:0-8300 GCA_963647775.1 Anaerovibrio sp. | reverse complement strand
GTCCCTGTGAGAAAGGGAGGCGGAAGCATGGGCCTTCTGAAACGGAGGGAGAAGCGCCCGGCTGAGGCCGGGGCCGTCCAGCTCCGGGATGCCCGCCGCCACCCCTTTGCCGCCCTGGACCGCTATGTGCCCCTGCAGGGGGCGGACACGGTGACGTACCGCTCCATCCGGGAGGCCATCCCGGTGATCGACGCGGCCATCGCCAAGATGGTGCGGCTGTGCGGCGGCGTCAGCGTCCGCTGCCGGGACGAGAGCGCCCAGCCGGGGCTGGAGCAGTTCCTGCGCACCGTGCCCACCGGCCGGGGCCAGCGGGGCATCCAGTCCTTCCTGGACTGCTACCTGGACTCCATGCTCACCTGCGGCCGGGCGGTGGGGGAGATCGTCCCCGCCCGCAGCGGCCGGGACGTGGCCGCTGTGCTGTGCGGCGATGTGGACGACGTGTGCGTACAGGAGGGGGACAACCCCCTGGACTTTCTGCTGTGCAGGCGGGAGGCGGACGGCAGCGTCCGCCCCCTGCCACGGCAGGAGCTGCTGCTGTTCACCCCCTTCCAGCCGGAGAGCGGCTCCCCCTACGGGGTGTCCATGCTGCGGTCCATGCCCTATCTGGCGGGCATCCTCATGCAGATCTACGAGACCATGGGCCTCAACTGGGAGCGGGTGGGCAACGTGCGCTTCGCCGTCTCCTGCAAGGGGGAGGAGGGCTCCGCCGAGGAGCGGTGCGCCCGGGTGGCCCGGGAGTGGTCCCAGGCCATGAGCGCCGGGCCCGGCGCGGTGCGGGACTTTGTCACCTCCGGCGACGTGGACATCAGGGTCATCGGCGCGGACAACCAGGTGCTGGACAGCGAGGTGCCCGTGCGGCAGCTGCTGGAGCAGCTGATCTCCCGCACGGGGATCCCGCCCTTCCTGCTGGGGCTGACCTGGTCGTCCACCGAGCGGATGAGCAGCCAGCAGGCGGACATCCTCACCAGCGAGATCGACGCCATCCGCCGCAGCCTGACTCCGGTGGTGGAGCGGGTGTGTTCCCTGTGGCTGCGGCTGCACGGCCACGACGGCCGGGCGGACGTGATCTGGGACACGGTGAATTTGCAGGACGAGGAGACCCTGGCTCGGGCGGAGCTCTACCGGGCCCAGAGCGCGGCACTGAACGTGAACGGAGAGGGGAGCGAGAAGCATGGACGTGAATAAACAGGCCAGCGTGAGCGCCGCCGGCCGGGCGAGCGGGGAGGATCTGGCCCTCATCAACGCCATGGCCCGGCGGGAGCTGACCGCCGACGAGGTGTACACCTTCGGGGTGCGCCTGTGCGACAATGAGATCGACCGGGACAACGAGCGCTTTGACGAGGGCACCCTGGAGGAGTTGGGCCGCCTGTTCGTGGGCGCCCCCGGCGTGTTCGACCACCAGTGGTCCGCCCACGGGCAGACCGCCCGCATCTACCGGACCGAGCTGGTCCGGGACGGGGAGGTCACCTCGGACGGCAGGGCCTGCTGCTGGCTGAAGGGCTGGGCCTACATGATGCGCACGGAGGAGAACGCCGGGCTCATCGCCGAGATCGACGGCGGCATCAAGCGGGAGGTCAGCGTGGGCTGCGCCGTGCGGGAGGTCAGGTGCTCCGTGTGCGGCGGGGCGCTGGGCTCCTGCGGCCACGAGAAGGGCCAGGTCTACGGCGGGCAGGTGTGCTGCGGCGTGCTCACCGGGGCCACGGATGCCTATGAGTGGTCCTTTGTGGCGGTGCCCGCCCAGCGGCGGGCCGGCGTGGTGAAGCGCGCCGGGGCTGCCTCTGACGAGGCCCGGCTGGGCCGGCGTTATCTCAAGGGCCTGCGGCAGGAGGTGGTGCGCCTGGCCCTCATTGCCGAGCCGGAGGCCGACCGGGACCTGCTGATCCGGGTGGCGGACCGGCTGGATGAGGCGGAGCTGCTGGAGCTGAGCAAGGTCTACCGGGCGCGGGCGGACCGGCTGCTGTTCCCGGCGGTGCAGCTTTGCTCCAAGGTGGCCGAGACTGACCGGGCGGGCGCGGAGCCCTTCCGGATCTGAGGTGGCGGCCATGGAGGAGAAGGTGCTGGCGCGGGTGAAGTCCCTGTGCTCCCCCGATGTGGGGGAGGAAGGGCTGACGGCCCTGTGCGCCGCGGCCTGCGCCCGGCTGGACGGCCTGCTGGCCGAGGGCGTGACGGCGGAGGACTGCGGCGAGGCTTACATCCTGGCGGCGGCCTGGCTGGCCATGGACTGGATGCGCTTGGCGGGCGAGGGCGGCGGCATCACCGCCCTCACCGCCGGGGGGATGTCCGTCCGCCGGGAGGGCGGCCTGGACGGCGAGCTGACCCGGCGGGCCATGGAACTGATGGGCCCCCATCTGCGGGATGCGGGCTTTGTATTTCAGGGGGTGTGAAGATGACGGATGCGTTTTCCTGGGTGATCCGGACCTACGGCAGGCCCATGACCTGCTATGACGCCGGCGGCGCGGAGCAGGGCGGCGGCATGGCCATCGTCCAGCCCATGACCGAGGCGGACTGGCAGTACACGGCGGGGGCCCTGGGCAGCTATCGGACGGACCGGTTCCTCTGCCTGGCGGAGCCGGAGACCCCCATCGGCGGCCTGGGCGACGGCGGGTACGTGACCTGGAACGGGGCGCGGTTCGAGGTGATGACCGTCCGCCCCGTGTGGGTGGGCGGCGTGACCACCCACCTGTGGATGGCCCTGCGGCCCGCGGAGGAGCAGGCATGATGGCCGGGGCGCTGAACGCCGTGCGCGCCGCCGCGGTGAAGCTGCTGGAGCAGTACGGCGTCCCCGCCCTGGCGGGGATGGAGCCGGCGGCCCGGGCCAGACAGTCCGGCCCGGTGGCGGCGGTGTCCCTCAGCAGGGTGGTGTGCGCCGCCGGGGGCTTTCAGGACTATCTGGGCGTGAAGGACGGCGACGAGCTGTACGGCCGGGCGGTGGAGCTGACCCTGTCGCTGGACCTGTACGCCCCCCGGGACGGGGGCGAGAGCGCCTGCCAGGGGGCCTTCGCCAAGGTGGCGGAGGCCCTGACCTGCGGCGACCTGGCGGGGCTGACGGTGACGGAGATCGCCGGGGGCCGGGTGGAATTTTTGGCGAAGGACGGGCTGTACCGCCTGCCGGCCACCTGCCGCTGCGGCGGCTGGATGGTGGCCCGGGTGGACGACAGCGGCGCCTTCACGGACTTTAAGGTAGAGGGGAGAACTGTTTGATGAGCAAGATCACAACGCGGGAGCGGCCGGGAGTCTACTCGGAGTACGAGGCGTCCTCCCTGTCGGCGGCTGCGGCCGGCGGCAGGGCTGCGGCCATCGTGGCCGCGGCGGGCAGCGGGGCCGGGACCGGCCCCTTCCGCTGGACCAATTACAGCCGGGCGGCGGCCGACGTGGGGGCCTGCAAGCTCAGCGAGCTGGCCCGGCTGGCCCTGAAAAACGGCGCCGGCGTGGTGTACGGCGTGCCGGCGGGCAGCGATTACGAGGCGGCCTTCGCCGCCGCGGCCAAGCTGGAGGAGGTCGGCGTGGTGGTGTGCGACAGCACCGACCTGGCCGTGCAGAAGAAGCTGAAGGAGTCGGTGACCGACTGCGCCGCCGCCCGGAAGGAGCGCATCGCCGTGGTGGCCGGGGCCAAGGACGAGACCGCCGCCAAGCTGGCGGAGCGGGCCGCCGCCCTCAACAGCGAGCGGATGGTGCTGGTGGGCCCCAACGCCGCCGGCGGGGACGGCACCGCCTGTGCCGCCGCCCTGGCGGGGGCCATCGCCGGGCAGACCGACCCGGCCCTGCCCCTCAGCGGGGCGGAGCTGAAGGGCCTGGCCGGCCTGGGGGAGGACTATGACGACGACGCCGTGGACCAGCTGATCCGGGGCGGCGTGACCCCCCTGGAGAGCGCCAACGGCGCGGTGAGCGTGGTGCGGGCGGTGACCACCCGCACCACCACCGGCGGCGCGTCGGACGCCACCTGGCGGGAGCTGTCCACCATCCTGGTGGTGGACGAGGTCATCCCCGCCATCCGCAATGCCCTGCGGGCCAAGTTCCAGCGGGTGAAGAACACCGAGCAGACCCGGGGGGCCATCCGCTCCCAGGTGGTGCTGGAGCTGGAGGACCGGGTCAGCCGGGAGATCATCGACAGCTATGAGGACGTGACCGTGGAGCCGGAGAGCGGCGACCCCACCGTGTGCCGGGTGGAATTCGCCTTCGCCGTGACCCACGGGCTGGACCAGATCTGGCTGTCGGCCCACATCACTGTGTAAGGAGGGCGGAGCATGAGCATTTCTGTCAATCCCATCCCCACCAGCTGCGACATCTGGCTGGAGCTGGAGGGCAAAAAGGTGGCGGTGGTGCAGAGCTACCACTGCAAGTCCACCCGGGAGGCGTCCACGGTGGAGGCCTTCGGCGAGCGGGAGCCCGTGGCCACCATGGAGGGGCCCCAGCACCACGTGGTGGAGCTGACCCGGCTGTACGCCACGGACAAGGCCATTGCCGACGGCATCAGCTTCTACGACCTGGAGGACTTCTCCCTGGTCATCTGCAAGCCCGACCGCCGGGTGATCTACACCGGCTGCCGGTGGAGCGCCATCGAGGAGAGCGCCAAGCTTCACGAGACCGTGGCGGAGAAGCTGACCCTGGTGGCCCGCCGCCGGCTGGAGAGCAAGGTCTGATGGAGGGCGGCGCGTTCTGGCTGGGCTGGGAGCGGATGGAGGTGCCCGAGGGCACCCTCCGCCTGCTCTCCGCCCGTGAGATCTTGGAGGCCCGGCGGGAGGGCCTGGAGCTGGCCGCCGACGGCAGGGAGGCCGCCCTGTGCGCCAACGCCTGCCTGGTAGCGAGGGCCCTGGAGCGGGACGGCGAGCCCGTCTATCCCGACGGCGGGGCGGTGCTGGCCGCCCTGCGGGTGGAGGACATCGTCCGCCTGGCGGAGGAATGGGGCCGGTTCGACCGGGAGTTCGACCCCTCTCTGCTGGACGGGGCGGAGCGGACCGAAGCGCGAAAAAAAGCCTGGAGCACACGCCTTATGCGCGCCTTCAGTGGCGTGTGCTCCGCAGCTTCGGCGCGCTGCCCACGGAGGAACGGGCCAAGGCCATGAAGCACCGGGATTACCTCTGGTGCGCGCTGAATCTGGCCCTGGACCGGGAGGAGGAACTGGCCCGGCTGTGCCCCGACTGCCGCCGCCGGGCGGAGGCGGAGCCCTGCCCCGCCTGCGGAGCGGAGCGGGAGAGCTGGGGGTACAGCGCCGGGTTCGACCTGAGCCGCTTCCGTGAGCTGGAAGGGGGCGGGGCGGTATGACCGACTGGATCGCTGCCCTGCTGGCCCTGGCGCAGCAGGAGGAGGACGGGGGAGAGGAGGTCCCCGCCCTCAGTCTCGGCCTGCTGACCGCCGCTCCGGCAGCCGCCGGGGCGGAGACGGAGATGGCCGCGGAGGAGCGGCTTTCCGAGACGGGGCCCTGGGCCCTGCCCTCCGGTGAGCCCATGGCCGGGGCGGACAGGACCGCCCCGGCCATGCCGGAGGCGGCGCAGAGGCCGGCCCCCGGCATGGCGCTGTCCGGACTGCGGCGGAGCGCGGAGGATCTCTCCGCCCTGGGGCGGGTGTACCGCCGGGCGGTGGAGACGCTGTCCCCGGCCGCGGCGTCCGCTCCTGTCCGCTGGGCGGAGACGGAGGGGGACGTCCCCTCCGCCCCCCTGACGGCGGAGGACCTTGACCGGCAATTCTGCCGGGACAGCCGCCGGTACGACGGCGGCATGAGCATTTACTGAAAGGAGTGGGCGGGATGGAGCTTGCCCCCATGCGATTCAAAACCTTTGTCTGGCCCCACAACCCCCGGGTGTACGCCATCCGCTTCCAGCGGAAGCTGGCCCTGCACAAGATCCCCTTCGGGCGGCACCTGCTCCAGAGCCTGGGGCAGACCTGCCGGGTGTTTCAGGGCGAGGGGGAGTTCGTGGGCGCGGACGCCTACGACACGTTCAAAAAGCTGGCCACCGTGTTCCACGAGGAGAGCCCCGGCCCCCTGGTCCATCCGGTGTGGATGTCCACCCGGGCGTGGTTCGTCTCCCTGCGGCTGGAGGAGGAGCCCCGGCCGGACTACGTGCGCTACAGCTTTGAGTTCTGGGAGGTGCTGGATATCCCGGTGCAGACCGGGCTCACCGAGCGGAAAACGGACAACGGCGGCTCCGACACGGCGCCCGGCGGCACGGGCGCGGCGGAGAGCGCCGGCGGGCAGACCCCGGTGTGGCACACCGTGGCCAAGGGGGACACCCTGTGGGCCATTGCCCGGCGGTATTCCACCACGGTGGCGGCCATCGTGGCCCTGAATCCGGACCTCCGCAACCCCAATCTCATCCTGCCGGGACAGAAGGTGAGGGTGCGATGATGGAGTGCCGGGTGATCCTGGGATCCGGCCGGGTGTTCGACCTGCCCCGGCCGGAGGAGTGGACCTTCCGCTATGCCACCGGCACCCCCTGCGACAGCTTCACCCTCCGCTGCCCCTGGGAGGGCGGACAGGAGGAGCTGTTCGCGGAGATCAGCCGCTTCCAGGCCGACTGGGCGGGGGAGCGGGTGTTCACCGGCGTGGTGGACGAGTGCCGCTGCGGCTGCGGCGGCGAGGGGAAGTGGCTGGAGCTGTCCGGCCGGGGGATGGCCGCCCTGCTGCTGGACAACGAGGCCATGCCCGCCCAGTACCAGCGGGCGGCGCTGGCGGATATCCTGGCCGACCATGTGACCCCCTACGGCATCGCCGCCGTGGGGGGCGGGGCCCTGCCGGCGGTG
The DNA here is from genome assembly GCA_963647775.1 of Anaerovibrio sp. Classification (GTDB taxonomy): domain Bacteria; phylum Bacillota; class Clostridia; order Oscillospirales; family Oscillospiraceae; genus Enterenecus. The sequence continues at coordinate 1,562 of CAVJBM010000111.1, read as the reverse complement.
AATGGGTTCGAGGTGAGCGGCGGTGTCAGCGAGTGGAGCGTGCTGTGGGACTTCGCCTGCTATCACGGCGGGGTGGTGCCCCGGTTCGACCGGCAGGGCCGCCTGGTGCTGGACGGGCACAAAAACCAGCGGGCCCTGACCCTGGACGGCCGGACGGCGGTGACCGCCTGGGAGTACCGGGACCAGCGCCACGGGGTGCTGAGCCAGGCGGCGGTGCGGCGGCGGACCGCCGCCGGGGTCCAGTGGGTGCGGGACGAGGACTTCATCGCCCAGGGCGGCTGCGCCCGGCGGGTGATCACCGTGCCCAACACCACCGCCGGGGCGGCCATGCGCTACTCGGCGGACTGGCAGCTGAAGGCCAGCCGGCGGGACCGGGTGCGCCTGACCGTCACCCTGCCGGGGGCCTTCGCCGCCTGGCCGGGGGAGCTGGTGGCGGTCAGCCGCGCCGGCATGGGCCCGGCGGGGGAGTACCGGGTGGCGGAGAGCGCGGTGAAGTGCGGAGCCGGGGGGCTGTCCACCACCCTGGAGCTGGCCCCGCCGGACGCGATGATCTGAAAGGAGAGAGGCCCATGTGGCTGAGCAGACAGCAGAAGCGCCCCAACGGGGAGGACGGCGGCCGGACCGGCACCGTTACCTCCGCCGAGGGGCAGGTGGCCGTCCGGCTGGACAGCGAGGTCCGCGGCCTGGCGGTCTACGGGCCCGGCGGCTATGTGTGGACGCCGGGGCCGGGGCAGGAGGTCCTGGTCGTCAAGGGCCGGGGGGAGCGGCCCTGCGTGGCCGGGGTGAAGCAGGGCTCCCCCGCCGGGGCGGTGGCCATCCAGGCGGGGACCATCGCCCTGAACGGGGCGGTTACGGTGAACGGCGTGCCCCTGGAGCAGTACATCCTGGCCCTGACGGGAGGGAGAGCATGAGCATCCGACTGATCGACCGGGATTACCGGGGCGACGGCAGCGGCGGCCTGCTGTCCGCCGGCGGGGCGGAGGAGATCCTGGGGGAGGTGCTCTTCCGCCTCACCGCCCGGCGGGGGGCTTTCCCTCTGATGCCGGAGCTGGGCAGCGAGATGTACCGCCTGCGGGGGGTGAAGCCCTCCCAGCGGCAGGCTCTGGCCCGGGAATACGCCGCCCGGGCCCTGGCGGAGCTGGAGGACGTGACGGTGACGGACGCGGCGGTCACCGACCGGGGGGACGGCCTGTCCGTCCGGGTGGAGCTCACCTGGCAGGGTGAGCCCCTTGCCGTGGAATGGGAGGGATGAGGATGAAGACAGCAGAGGAGATCTATCAGGCCCTGGCGGAGGAGTTCCGGGGCCGCACGGGCCTGTCCGCGGCGGGGAACGCCGACCTGGCCGCCCGGTTCTACGCCGTGGCGGCCCAGCTGTACGGCCTGTACGTGCAGGCGGACTGGACCCGCCGCCAGTGCTTTCCCCAGAGCGCCGAGGGGGACGCCCTGGACAGCCACGCCCAGCTGCGGGGCCTGAAGCGCCGCCAGCCGGTGAAGGCGGCGGGCACGGTGCGCTTTTTCGCCGCCGGGGACCGGGCCGTCCCAGCGGAGATCCCGGCGGGCAC
>CAVJBM010000110.1:0-7209 GCA_963647775.1 Anaerovibrio sp. | reverse complement strand
GGGTCATGGCCGCCGTGGAGAAGATGCCCTCCGTGACCAGCATGACCACCCGGGTGGACACGCCGGAGAGGTTGTCCATGGTGTTGGTGGCGACGGAGGCGACGGCCCCCAGGCTGTTCTCGTTGAACCAGCCCATGGGCAGGTAGCGCAGGTGCTCGGCGATCTGCACCCGCTTGTTGGCGGTGGTGCGGTAGCCGGCGTCGGTCTGCAGGGCGGTGGCCCGGTATTTCAGCAGGGACGAGCCGGCCACCGACGCCGCCATGACCCCCAGCGACAGCAGGATGGCCGCTGCGGTCACGCCGCCGGTCAGCATCGCCCGCAGCAGGATGCCGATGGCCGGGAGCTTCAGCGCCGAGCACAGCGCCGCCGCCACGCCCAGGGCGATGGAGCGGTAAAGCTCCCGGCGCTCCCGCCCATCGCAGAAGCGGAAGAACTTTCTCAAAATCTCAAGCACGATCAGCGCCTCCCTCCCCGCTGTCCCGGGCGACGAGATGCGCGCGCCAGAGGGACTGGTACAGCGGGCAGCCCTCCAGCAGCTGCGCCTGGGTGCCCGCCGCCTCGATGCGGCCGCCGTTCACCACGGCGATCTGGTCGGCGTCCGCGATGGTGGAGAGCCGGTGGGCGATGACGATGAGGGTCCTGCCCTGCGCGAGCCGGGCCACGCTCTCCTGGATGACGGCCTCGTTCTCCGGGTCGGTGTAGGCCGTGGCCTCGTCCAGGATGACGATGGGCGCGTCCTTCAGCATGGCCCGGGCGATGGAGATGCGCTGCCGCTCCCCGCCGGAGAGGTGCCCGCCGCCGCTGCCCACCACCGTGTCAAAGCCGTGCTCCAGCCCCATAATGAATTCATAGCAGCCGCAGTCCCGGGCGGCCTGCTCCACCTGGGCGTCGGTGGCGCCGGGCCGGCCCATGCGGATGTTTTCCCGCACGGTGGCGTCGAACAGAAAGCTGTCCTGGGCCACGTAGGCCACCAGCCGGTGGTAGTGCTCCGGGGAAATGCGGCGGATGTCCGCGCTGCCCACGGTAATGCTGCCGCTGTCCACATCCCAGAAGGAGGCGATCAGCTTGGCGATGGTGGACTTGCCGCTGCCGGAGGGCCCCACCAGGGCGTTCACCGTCCCCTCCCGGAAGGTGAGGCTGACGCCGTGCAGCACCTCGGCATTGTTGTAGCCGAAATGGACGTCATGCAGCTCCACGGTGCTGCCCTGCGGCGTTTCCGCGTCCGTTTCGGGGCGGGACAGCGACCGGGCGGTGAGGATGTCCGTCACCTGGCCGATGACGGTGCCCACCCGGGCCAGATCGTCGGTGAACTTCATGCAGCCGATGACCGGCGTGATGAGCCCCATGGAGAGGATCACGATGAGGACGAATTTTTCCGGCGCCAGTGTTCCGTTTTTCAGCAGCAGCCCGCCGATGGGCAGCACGGACAGCAGCGTGGCGGGCATGATGTTCATGGCGAAGGTGAAATAGAAGCTGCTCTTGTTCATCCAGTCGATGTAGCTGCGGGCGCACTCCCGGGCGGCGGCCACGAATTTTTCATAGCTGCTCTTCGCCTTGCCGAACGCCTTGATGACCTCGATGCCGCCGATGTACTCCACCGCCGTGTCGTTGAGGGCGTTGGTGGCCGCCACGGTGCGGGCGTAATTTTTGCCGTACCCCGCCATCATCAGCGCGAAAAACACCATGCCCAGGGGGAAGGTGGCCAGGCTTGCCAGCGCCATGCGCCAGTCCAGCGCGAAGAGATACGCCAGCACCGCCAGGGCGGCCGCCCCGTTGCCGCTCATCTCCGGGATGGCGTGGGCCAGGGTGGGCTCGATGCTGTCCACCCGCTCCACCAGGATGCTTTTCAGCTCGCCGGAGCCCCGGGCCTGCACGTCTCCCAGGGGCATCCGGGCCAGCTTGGCCAGCCCCTGCCTGCGGATGCTGCCCAGCACGGCGAAGGTCGCCTTGTGGGACTGGGCCGTGGACAGGGAGTGGAACAGCACCCGCAGCAGCCAGAAGGCCGCCATGGCCCCGCAGTCGATCAAATAGCCCGCCAGGTCCCGGTCCCCGGCCAGCCGCCTGCCGATGACCCGCGCCATCACAGCAAACGGCAGCATCTGAAACGCCGCGCCGAGGACGGCGAGGATCACGCTGGCGATATAGGCCGGCCTTTTCTGCCCGGCAAAGGTGAAGATCCAGCCGAGGGTGCTCTTTTTTGCCTGCATGTTCTCACCTCACGTCGAAAATTTCCTTGATGCGCGGAAGGGTCTCCTCCGTCACGGCCAGGTCGTCCGCGATCGTACCGCCGGCCAGGTGCAGCACCCGCGTGCAGGTGCGGCAGACGAACTCGTAGTCGTGGGTGACGAGGAAAACCACCCTGCCGCTGTCGGCCAGGCGGCGGATCAGCGCCGCCAGCCGCACCATGCTGTCGTAGTCCAGGCCGCTGGTGGGCTCGTCCAGCACCAGCAGCTCCTTGCCGCAGACCATGGCGGCTGCCGCCGCCAGCCGCTGCTTCTGCCCGCCGGAGAGGGTGTTGGGGTGCCGCGCCCGGAGGAGCGCAAGGCCCAGCTCCTCCAGCGTCCGCTCCGCAAGGGCCCTGTCCGGCCGCTTGATGCCGAAGGTGCACTCGGCCTCCACGCTTTCGGCAAACAGCTGGTAGTTCACGTCCTGCATGACCAGGCAGGCGCGCTTCATGCGCTCCTTGGGCTTCTGCGGTGAGCCGTTCCAGCGGTATTCCCCGGCGGACTCATGATGCAGGCCGCAGAGCGCCCGGGAGAAGGTGGTCTTTCCCGCGCCGTTGGGACCCGCCACGGCGATGACCTCGCCGGGGGCGGCCCCCAGGGAGAGGTCCCGCAGAACGGGCCGCTTTCCGTAGGACAGGGTCACGCCGTTCAGCTCCAGCGCCGGCGCCCCGCCGGGGGCGGCAAGACGGACCGGGCGCTCCTCCGCCAGGTCAATGGCCCGCAGGCCCATGGCCTGCCGCTTTTCGGCAGGCAGCGCCCGGAACTGCTCCGGCGTCCAGTCGCCGGTGATCTCCCCGTTTTCCAGGGAAATGATGCGGTCCGCCGCGTCCATCAGGTGGTGGAGCCGGTGCTCCGCCGCGATCACGGTCCTGCCCTGGGACTTGACCAGCCGCAGATGCTCCCGCAGGCCGGCGATGGCCGCCATGTCCAGGTTGGAGGACGGCTCGTCCAGCAGAAAGACCTCCGGCTCCATGGCGTAGACCGAGGCAAAGGCGATCTTCTGCTTTTCCCCGCCGGAGAGGGCGAAAATGCTGCGGCCCAGCAGGCCTTCAATGCGCAGCTCCTCCGCGGTCTGCTTTACGCGCGCCGCCAGCGCCTCCCGGGGGACGGCCGCGTTCTCCAGGCCGAAGGCGATCTCGCTGTCGGTGTCCACGTTGAAGAACTGCGTCCGGGGGTTCTGAAACACGCTGCCCACCTTTTCCGCGATGCGGTACATGGGCAGGCCGGAAAGGTCCTCCCCGTCCAGCAGCACCCGGCCGGTCAGCTCCCCCGCAAAAAACTGCGGGATCAGGCCGTTGATGAGGCGGGTCAGGGTGGTCTTGCCGCAGCCGCTCCGCCCGCAGAGCAGCACGCACTGCCCGTCGGGGATGGTGAGGTCGATGTGCCTCAGGCCGCCCTCCCCGCCGCCGGAGTAGGTAAAGGAAACATCCTGAAATTCGATCATGCCGCCGCCCTCCACACCAGCTCCCCGGCGAAAAACGCCGCGAACGCCGCCATCGTCAGCCAGTCCGCCGCCTGCATCCGGATCTTTACCAGGCAGGTACGGGGCTTGGGATTTTCGATGCCCCGGGTCACGGCGGCGACGGACAACTCATCCGCCGCCTTGCTGGCCGCCGTCAGCAGGGGGACGTAGATGCAGTTCACCGTCATGGCCGGGGCCTTCAGAAAGCCCCAGAGGGTGGGCGACACGTCCCGCAGGCGCATGGCGTCCTTGATCAAGCGCCAGTCCTCCCGGATGGTGGGCAGGTAGCGCAGCATGACGGCCAGGGGGATGGTCAGCCTTTTGGGCACGCGCAGCCGGGCCATGGCGGAGAGAAATTCCCCCACCTTTGTGGTGCCGATGACCAGCCCCGCCAGCATCCCGCAGGCGTAGACCTTGTGCACCAGGCCCAGAAAGGCCACGAACATGGCCCGCCATGTGCCGGTCATCACGCCCATGCACCACACGGTGAAGGCGCAGATGAGCCCGTAGGCCAGGATGCCCCGCAGGGCGTACCGCAGCCGTCCGCAGAGGGCGGCCAGCAGGCCGATGAGCGCCGTCAGGGCCAGTTGGGCATACAGGCTTGGGGCGAACATGGCGCACAGCACGCACAGCGGGATGAGAGCCAGCTTGGTCCGCGGGTCGAGACGCAGGGGCCTCATTGGGTGATCCCGGCCTTTTCAAACTGCTTTTTCAGCATTTTGCAGCCCACAAGGGCGCTGACGGCGGCGGCCAGGACGGTGCCCGCCAGCATCACGGCCAGGATCCAGCCCGTCCCCGCGGAGCGCATGGCGTCGATGTAGGTCTGCTCCGTGCCGTTGCCCAGCATGGTGCTGGCCCAGCCGTCCGGGTCGGCAAAGAACACCAGATAGGAGCCCGTGCCGCCCAGGGACAGCAGGATGTAGGAGAGGGAATTGATCTTTTTGCTCCTGTACTGCCCCGCCCCGGCCGCAAGGTCGGCAAGGATCCCCATGACCAGATAGCCCAGCGCCATAGCCCAGTGCATCCCGGTGACGAACCAGACGATGCACAGGATGGCGCCCAGGATGGTGACCGCCCAGCGCTTCTGCACCTTGGCCAGCAGCAGCAGGTACACCGGCCCGCACAGCAGCGCGCTGCCCACGGGCATGTAGAAGGTCAGCACCGGGTTGGGGGCGAAAAAGATGCCGCCGATGAGGGCGAATACAAGAAAAAGCGCGGTAAAAATGCCCACCGTGACCAGATCCTTTACGGTCAGGCCCTTTTTGTTCGTCGTCTGCATATGATGATCTCCTTTGCGATGAATGGGCGGCTTGACTTTTGCGCCGCCGTTTGCTATGCTTCGGTTAAAGTTGGCTAACCGAGAATCAAAGTAGCATACCGCGGCGATCCCGGCAATATCGGGCGGCGCTTTCTGCCTGATCGTTGCAAAGAATTGTCCGTTCGTTGCAAGGAGGACTATGAAACACGACATTCTGACGGACTACTACCGTCCGCTTCTGGAGCAGAACCACTTTCTTCCCACCCCGTGCCCCCCGCAGCTCGGCCCGGCGGGCCGCTGCTGGGAGATCGCGCCCGCCGTGGGCGGCGGCTACTACTGGGTGTACGCCAAGCAGGACCTGTTCGACATCAAGATCCACGACTTCTTTTTCCACGAGGACCAGTGCCTGGACATGGCCATCCCGGAGTGCATCAGCATCCAGCGCTACGACTCCATCTCCGGCGAGGAGCTGAACCCCTACCGCCGGCTGTCGGCGGGGGACATCCAGACCATCGTGGGCGGCAAGCAGCGCTACCGCGCCCTCATCCACAAGCGCATCCCCATCCACTCCGTGGGCGTGGAGATCCTGCCGAACTACTACGAGGATTTTTTGAAAAAGCAGTACCCGGACCTCTATTTCGACCTGCCCTCCGCCTTTCAGAGCGTGGACCAGGCCACGGATTTCCCCGCCATGTCCAAGCTGCTGTTCGAGATCGAAAACTACCGGGGGGACGGCGTGGCGGCGGCCCTGTTCTACGAGGCCAAGGTCACGGAGGCCATCGCCCTGGTGGTGGACGCCTGGAAGCGGCAGGGCCAGAAATGGGAGCGCCCCCTGTCGGCGGAGGACGCGGAGAGCCTGCAGAACGTGGTCAGCTACATCGCCGACCACTACGCCTTCGACCTCCCGCTGGAGCGGCTGGCCAGCATCGCCTGCATGAGCGAGAGCAAGCTGAAGGGCTGCTTCAAGCGGCAGTACGGGTGCAGCGTCACCCAGTACATCCAGGGCCGCCGCATGAGCCAGGCGGAGCACCTGCTCATCAACACCGACTTCACCATGGGCCAGATCGCCCAGATGATCGGCTACACCACCTCCAGCCGGTTCGCGGAGCTGTTCAAAAAGAGCACGGGCATCCTGCCCATCGAGTACCGGAGGATCGCCCGGCGCGGGCGGGACCGCCAAGACCCCTGAACCGGCCGCCCCCCGCTTGACAGGTGACCACCCGGTAACTATAATAAGGGCATCGGATGGTCACTGCCGGGAGGGGGAGCGCGTATGGCCGGGGACACAAAGGAACGGATCTTGGAGACGGCGCTGGAGTTGTTCGCGCAGAGCGGCTATCTGGGGACGTCCATGAGCGACATCGCCCACCGGCTGGGGATCACGAAGGCCGCGCTGTACAAGCACTACGCCGGCAAGCAGGAGATCCTGGCGCAGATCGTGGCCCGCATGAAGGAGCTGGACGGCGCGCGCGCCAGGGAGTACGAAATGCCGGAAGGCGCGCCGGGGGCCGCCGCGGAGGTCTATCTGCACACGCCGGCGGAACGGATCCGCGCGTACAGCATGGCGCAGTTCGACCACTGGACGAAGGAGCCCTTCTCCGCAAACTTTCGTAGGATGCTGACGCTGGAGCAGTACCGCGACCCGGCGCTGGCCCGGCTCTACCGGGACTGCCTTGCGGCCGGGCCGCTCACCTACATGGCGGCCATCTTCCGGAGCCTGACGGACTCCGACGGGGCGGCCATGCAGCTGGCTCTGGAGTTTTACGGGCCCATGTACCTGCTGTACAGCGTCTATGACGGCGCGGAGGACAAGACATCCGTCGCGCCGCTGCTGGACGCCCACATCAGCCGCTTTATCGCCAGGGTGGAAGCCTGCCGGAGCAATTGAAAAAGGAGCCGCCTGTGCTGTCGCACAGGCGGCTCCTTTATTTTTATGCGGAACGGCTCCGATCACTGGATCGGCGCTTCCCGCCTGTCCGCCGGGGGAGACGCCTGCCTCCGGCCGTGGGACTTAAGGAAGGGGCCTCAAAGCCCCTTTCGCCGGCGGTCCTGCCCGGCAAAATTTTGTCCGATCGGTATATTTGTGCCCGTTTGGTAGAGACATCGGGCGGAAAGTGTGCTATACTGCCCTTGAGTTAGAGCCTTTTAACCTTCTCAAGACCATCGGACGGAGGCGATCGGATGGATCAGGATCAATTGTCGGGCGCGGACCTGTTTGAAAAGCAGGGGGCCATCCTGCTGGCGCAGAGCGGCGGCTGCGCCGT
>CAVJBM010000109.1:0-4503 GCA_963647775.1 Anaerovibrio sp. | reverse complement strand
CCAGGTCCAGCAGTTCTTTGTATTTCAGCAATTCGTCGGCAGCGGTAGCGGTGCTGCCGGGGGCGGCCGGGACGTCCTTGGCGTAGCCGCTGCCGTCGGCGGGCTGGAGCCTGCCGGTACAGATGTTGATGATGTCGATGATGTACAGAATGCCAAAGCAGCCGCCGGTCAGCAGCTTCAGCACGCCCATTCCGGTGTAGCCCAGATAAAATCGGTCTATCCCAAGTCCGCCCACCAGAATGGACAGAATGATCGCGGTGGTTTTGTCTTTCACGATAAATTCCCTCCTTGTTGCGCCGGAGCAAAGACGCTGTTCCAGCTTCTGGAGACCATTATAAAACATTTTGTTATATAAATCAAGATAGCATTTTGTTTTACGTATACTTTTCGCATACCGCTTGAACGAGGGGGAGCGAATATGTATCGACGCATTCGAGAGCTGCGGGAGGACCGGGATTTGCTGCAAAAGCATCTGGCGGAGTACCTGCAGTGTACCCAGGTCTGCTATTCGCACTATGAGACAGGCAAGCGGGACGTGCCGACGGAGGTGCTGCTCCGACTGGCGGACTATTATCAAACCAGCGTGGACTATCTTTTGGGGCGCACGGATGATCCCCGGCCCTACCCGCCAAGCGGCAGCCGCCGGAACTTTTTTAACTCTGACAACGTCTAATAAAAACAGGCAGCCCCGCCTGCCTTAAAATTTTCTTCCGTTGAAAATGGCGGCGGGGTGTGGTATGATAATGAAACTGTTCCCATCAACTATGACCGCTCCGCTCCGGCGGGGCGATGAAAGCGAGGACCTGTATGCATCATCCCAAGCGTGTCATGAACCGCCACACCGGCAAGCGGAAGGGGAACGGCTCCCCTCTGCTGTCCGCCCTGTTTTTTCCCGCCGCCATCCTGTACCACGAGCTGCTGGTGCGCATCTTCGACTGGGAGAACCCCTTCTTCGCCCTGGGCCTGCTGCGCACCCTGTTCTTCTCCGCCGCCGCGGGGCTCCTGGTGTTCCTGATCCTGGACCTGCTGCCCAGGAAGAAGGTCAGCCGGGCCATCGGCGCCGTGCTGGTGGTGCTGATGACGGTGTTCACCTGCGTGGAATACTGCTGCAAGAACTTTTTCAAGGTCTACTTCGGCCTGGACTACATCAACGAGATGGCCGGCCAGATCGTGGGCGACTTCTTCAGCACCCTGATGGAGGTCATTTTCTCACACCTCATCGGCATCCTGCTGGCCTTTATCCCCCTGGTGGCCTATCTGCTGCTGAAGCGGGCCGTCATCCGGGACAAGGGCCAGGAGAACGGCGCCCGGGTGGTGCTGGCGGTGCTGATGGTGCTGTTCCAGCTGGTGGGCTGGCTGACCTCCGCCTTCGGCAGCGGCAAGGCGCTGTACACCTATAATTACTCCGCCAACTCCTCCATCCCCCAGTTCGGCATGGTCACCTGCATCCGGCTGGAGGTGAAGCATGCCATCTTCGGTATGCCCGAGGAGCCCCTGCCCGACCTGCCCGTGGGCCCCGTGACCTCCGACAGCCCGGAGCCCACCGCCGATCCCTCTGCGGACCCCACCGCCGACCCCTCTGCCGAGCCCACCGAGACCCCCGTGGTCTACGGCTACAACACCCTGGACATCGACTTTGACGCCCTGTACGAGGCGGCCACAACGGATACCTTCAAATCCATGCACAAGTACTTCGGCAGCCTGACCCCCTCCCAGCAGAACGAGTACACCGGCATGTTCAAGGGCAAGAACCTCATCCTCATCTCGGCGGAGGCCTTCTCCCCCTATGTCATCAGCAAGGAGCTGACCCCCACCCTCTACAAGCTGACCCACGAGGGCTTTGTGTTCAGCAACTACTACCAGCCCAACTGGACCATGTCCACCATCGGCGGCGAATTCGCCAACACCACGGGCGTCATCCCCATGTGGGGCGTTCAGGGCAAGACCTCCTACGCCTACAGCAAGAACGTCTCCATGCCCATTTCCCTGGCCTGGCAGCTCCGCGCCCTGGGATACGACACCCCCGCCTTCCACGACCACACCTACAACTACTACGGCCGGGACGAGTACCTGGCGAACCTGGGCTATGACTACTCCGCCATCGACAAGGGCCTGGTGCTGCCCTCCAAGCTGTGGCCCAACTCCGACCTGGAGATGATGGAGGCCACCGTGGACGGCTACATCCAGAACTACGTGGAGAACGGCGTGAACTTCCACACCTACTACATGACGGTCAGCGGCCACTGCAACTACAACTGGGGCGGCAACGCCATGTCCCGCAAGAACCGGGAGACCGCCGAGGCCGCCTATCCCGACGCCTCCGAGGCGGTGCAGGCCTACATCGCCTGCAACCTGGAGCTGGAGTACGCCATGGAGTACCTGATGAACGCCCTGGAGGCAGCGGGCATCGCCGACGACACGGTGATCGTCCTCTCCGCCGACCACTACCCCTACGCCATGGTCACCGATGGCGAGGACTACTACAATGAGCTCACCGGCCTGAACGACTCGGAGAAGGTCACCTCCCGCTACCGCAACGCCCTGATCCTGTGGTGCGGCTCCATGGAGGAGCCCGTGGCGGTGGACACCCCCTGCTCCTCCATCGACATCGTGCCCACCCTGTGCAACCTCTTCGGGCTGGAATACGACTCCCGCCTGTACTCCGGCCGGGACATCTTCGCCACGAACTACGAGGTGGACCAGGCCTCCACCTGTATGCCCCTGGTGGTGTTCACCGACGGCTCCGGCAGCTGGATCACCGCCGCCGGCACCTACGAGGGCTCCACCGGCACCTTCACCCCCAACGAGGGCGTCACCGTGGGGGACGACTACGTCAAGACCGTGCGGCAGATCATCAACGCCAAGACCAGCTACGCCAAGTCGGTCATTGCCAACGACTACTACAAGACGGTCCTGGGGGACCCGAAAAAGTAACGGGAACGGAGAGAGCGCCCAGCCGACCGGCTGGGCGCTCTTTTCTCGAAACGACAGTAAAAATGGGAAACGGCCGCTTTTGCTCTTGCTTTCGGGCGGTGGTTGTTGTAAAATGCGGATGGAAACATGAATTGCGGCAGGCCGCGGGCGGGGGCAGACCTCTCCGCCCGGCGGTCTGCCGGTCGGAACTGTGTGGGCGGCTTCCGTGGTCTGAACGTGCCGCCGAAGGAGCAGCCCGGCGAAAAATACGGAGCGGCGGCACGGCATCAAACAGAAAGGGAGACTTACAGCATGAAAAAATGGATGAGCCTGCTCCTAACGCTGGCCCTGTGCATGGGGCTGGCGGCGCCCGCATTAGCCGCGGAAGGGGGGTATACACAGATTGTCCCCTTCAAGTATGACTATGCGCAGGGCTTTTCTGAGGGCCTTGCGGCGGTGATGCTTGATGATAAGTGGGGCTATATTGACGAGACGGGAAAGGAAGTCATTCCCCTCAAGTATGATGCTGCAAGTCACTTTTCCAAGGGCCTTGCGGAGGTGATGCTTGACGATAAGTGGAGCTATATCGACAAGACCGGGAAGGAAGTCACCCCTTCGGAGGATTCTCAAGCCGGTGAGTTAGGCCTTAGCCAGATATTCCTTGACGGGAAAGTTGGCCTTGTTGATGCGGACGGCAGAGAGGTCGTTCCTCCCAAGTATGACAGTATACTGGGATACGGGGGCCTTGTGGCGGTAATGCTTGATGGCAAATGCGGCTATATCGACGAAACGGGGAAAGAGGTCATCCCCCTCAAGTACGACGATGCTTTCGGCTTTTCCAACGGCCTTGCACTGGTAAAGCTGAATGGGAAGTGGGGCTATATCGACGAAGCCGGTGCGGAGGTCATTCCATGCCGCTATGACGATACGGCCGTCAGCGTGCTGCTCGGAACGGGCATTGTCCGGAGCGTTGCAGACATTGGTGCGTCAGGCGGCGGTGGTTACCGCATCAAAAGGTACACGGATGACTTTTCCAAAGGCTCCATAGCGGCGGCCCTGAACGGAAGGTGGGGCCATATTGACAAGACCGGGAAAGAGGTCATCCCATTCCAATATGAGGGCGCGGGAGACTTTTCCGAGGGGCTTGCTCCGGTGATGCTGAACGGGAAATGGGGCTACATTGACGAGACCGGGAAAGAGGTCGTCCCCTTTGAGTATGATGATGCGGACATTTTTTCCGGCGGCCTTGCGATGGTGGAGCAGGACGGAAAGAAAGGCTTTATCGACGGGACGGGGAAGGAAGTCGTTCCCTGCCGTTATGATACGGTTTGGTATCTTTTCGGCGAGTCCAATTTCGATGTTGCGGTGGTAGACCGTGACGGGGAATGTGGCCTTGTTGACCGGAACGGGAATGAAGTCGTTCCCTGCCAGTATGATTGGACCGGCGGTATTTCTGACAATGGCTTTATGGCGGTAATAATTGGCGAGAAATGGGGCTTTATCAAGCTGAACACCACCGCCCAGCCGGAGATCACCTTCACCGACGTGGACAGCCGGGCGGCGTGGGCCAAGAACGCCATCTACGCCTCC
>CAVJBM010000108.1:0-2608 GCA_963647775.1 Anaerovibrio sp. | reverse complement strand
GGCCTGTACCACGTTCGGAAATGCGCCTGGCGGGGCGGTCGTTTCGGGCTCGCCGCTGGCCTCCGGTCGCCTTGCCATTCTGAGGCGTATCTGCATCCCCCTGTCATTCTGAGGCGTGAAACGCCGAAGAATCTTTTCAGAAAGATCCTTCGCTTCGCTCAGGATGACAAAACAGGGGCGCTCAGGATGACAAAAAGGGCTCAGAATGACAGATGAGTTCCCGCCCTTAATTCTCAATTGTCCCTTCTCAATTCTAAATCTATCCCCAATTTTCCCCCGCCCCGGCGGGAGAAGGAGTCATGACACTATGGAAATCTACCCCCGTTTACAGGAGATCACCCAGGCCCGCTTCCAGGCGGACCCCGCCGGCTGCACCGACCGGCAGCTCTATCTGGCCCTGCTCCAGCTGACCCAGGAGCTGTCCCAGGCCCGCCCCGCCCCCGCCGGGGACCGCAAGGTCTACTACTTCTCGGCGGAATTCCTCATGGGCAAGCTGCTGAGCAACAACCTGCTGGCCCTGGGCATCTACGACCAGGTGGACGCCCTGCTGGAGGAGGCCGGCCGCTCCCTGGCCGACATCGAGGAGGCCGAGCCCGAGCCCTCCCTGGGCAACGGCGGCCTGGGCCGTCTGGCCGCCTGCTTCCTGGACTCCATCGCCGCCCTGGGCCTGCCCGGCGACGGCGTGGGGCTCAACTACCACTACGGCCTGTTCCACCAGAAATTTGACCACAATCAGCAGCGGGAGCTCCCCGACCCCTGGCTGGAGGACGAAAGCTGGCTCATCCCCACCGGCCGGCGCTTCACCGTGCCCTTCGGCTTCGGCGATGTGGAGGCCGTCCAGTGGGACATCGCCATCCCCGGCGCCCACCAGCCCACCGCCGGCCGGCTCCACCTGTTCGACACCCACGTCACCGCCCCCGCCCCCGCGGAGGGCATCGACTTTGACAAGACCGACATCGAGCCCCACCTCACCGCCTTCCTCTACCCCGACGACAGCGACGACGCGGGCAAGCTGCTGCGGCTCTATCAGCAGTACTTCATGGTGTCCGCCGGGGCGCAGCTGATCCTGGCGGAGCTGGAGGAGCGGGGCTGGCAGCCCTGGCAGCTGTGCGAGCACACGGTCATCCAGATCAATGACACCCACCCCTCCCTGGTGATCCCGGAGTTCACCCGGCTGCTGCTGGACCGGGGGCTGAGCATGGACCAGGCCCTCCACCAGGTGGCCCACGCCTGCGCCTACACCAACCACACCATTCTGGCCGAGGCGCTGGAGCGCTGGCCCATGGACCAGATCCGCCGGGTGGCCCCCAGGCTGGAGCCCATCCTCATCGAGATCGACCGCCGGGCCAAGAGCGTGTTCCCCGGCCGGGACGATTTGGCCATCATCGACGGGCACAACACCGTCCACATGGCCCGGCTGGACATCCATTACGGCTACTCGGTGAACGGCGTGGCCGCCCTCCATACGGAGATCCTCAAGCGCAGCGCCCTGAAGCCCTTTGCCGACGTCTACCCCGAGAAGTTCAACAACAAGACCAACGGCGTCACCTTCCGCCGCTGGCTGGAGGTGTGCGACCCCCGGCTGGCCTCCCTGCTGGACGAGTGTCTGGGGGACGGCTGGCGGCGGGACGCCGGTCTGCTGGAGGGCTTCGCCGCCTTCCGGGGCGACGGGCAGGTCCTCCGCCGGGTGCTGGAGGTCAAGCGGGACAACAAGGCCGACCTGTGCGCCGCCCTCAAGGCCCGCCAGGGGGTGGAGCTGGACCCGGACTCCGTGCTGGACGTGCAGGTGAAGCGGCTCCACGAGTACAAGCGCCAGCAGATGAACGCCCTGTACGTCATCCGCAAGTATCTGGACATCAAGGCGGGCATCCTGCCTCCCCGGCCCATCACGGTGCTCTTCGGGGCCAAGGCCGCCCCGGCCTATGTGATGGCCAAGCACATCATCCATCTCATCCTCTGCCTCCAGCGGCTCATCGAGGCCGACCCCAAGGTGCGGCCCTGGCTGCGGGTGGTGATGGTGGAGAACTACAACGTCAGCTGGGCGGAGCGCATCATCCCCGCCGCCGACCTGTCGGAGCAGATCTCCCTGGCCTCCAAGGAGGCCAGCGGCACCGGCAACATGAAGTTCATGGCCAACGGCGCCATCACCCTGGGCACCATGGACGGGGCCAACGTGGAGATCGCACAGCTGGTGGGCCCGGACAACATCTATACCTTCGGCGCGTCCAGCGACCAGGTCATCGGCCTGTACGCCTCCAACGGCTACCACGCCGCCGCCTACTATGACCGCCCCGCCGTCCGCCGGCTGGTGGACTTCATCGTCTCCCCCACCATGCTGGCCATCGGGGACGAGGGCTCCCTCCGGGCCCTGTGGAACGACCTGAAGAGCAAGGACTGGTTCATGGCCCTGCTGGACGTGGAGGACTATATCGCCGTCCGGGACCGGGCCATCGCAGATTACGGCAACCGCTCCGCCTGGGCGGCCAAGATGGTGGCCAACATCGCCCACAGCGGCTTCTTCTCCAGCGACCGCACCATTGCCCAGTACAACGCAGACATCTGGCATCTGAGATGACAAAAGCGCCCCCGCCGTGTACACGGCGGGGGC
>CAVJBM010000107.1:0-3459 GCA_963647775.1 Anaerovibrio sp. | reverse complement strand
CTGACGGGCGCGCTTGATGGCCTCGGTCAGCTGGCGCTGATGCATGGCGCAGGTGCCGGTGGTGCGGCGGGGCAGGATCTTGGAACGCTCAGACAGATACTTCTTCAGCTTGGCAGTATCCTTGTAGTCGATGAGCTCCACCTTGTCCACGCAGAAGGCGCAGACCTTGCGGCGCTTGCGGTTGCCGCGGGGCTTCACATTATCCATAGCCATAATGGCATACCTCCTTATCAGAATGGGAGATCGCCGTCGTCGTCAGCCAGCTCGGCGAACTGATCGCCGCCGCTGGGGATGCCGTAATCGACGGGACCGGGGGCGGCACTGGCGCGGCTGTAGCCGCCGGTGCTGCCGTCGCCGTCGCGCTTGGAATCGCCGAAATAGACGTTGTCGGCGATCACCTCTGCGGAGCGGCGCTTGCCGCCGTCGCGGTCCGTCCAGTCACGGATCTGCAGGCGGCCCTCCACCACGGCCATGCGGCCCTTGGTGAAGTATTTGGACACGAACTCGGCGGTGCTGCGCCAGGCCACGATGTCGATGAAATCGGTGGCGCGCTCGCCGCCGTCCCGGCCCCGGAAATCGCGGTCCACCGCCAGGGAGAAGGACGCGACAGCGGTCCCCTGCTGGGTGTGGCGGAGCTCGGGGTCACGGGTGAGCCGGCCCATGAGAATGATTCGGTTCAGCATACCGCTTGTCCTCCTCAGGCGTCCTTGCTGACGATGACAGAACGCATCACGCTGACGTTGATGCGCATCTGACGATCCAGCTCGGCGGGGAAGGCGGGGTCGGCGGTGAAGGTCATCAGGACGTAGTAGCCCTCCTCCAGATCGTTGATGGGGTAGGCCAGTCTGCGCTTGCCCCACTCGTCGACCTCGGTCACAGTGCCGCGGCTCTCAGCCAGGGCCTTGAACTTGGCCACCAGGGCGGCGGTCTCCTCCTCACCCAGGGTGGGGTTGATGACGTAGAGCACCTCGTAATTGCCGGAAACTTTTGCCATATCGTTTGCACCTCCTTATGGACGTATGGCCCCCGGTCCAGCCGGGAGCAAGGATGTTGCCCGCGTGCACATATTGCGGCAGGCTAAATTATTATACCCGACGACAAAAAAATGTCAAGACTTTTTACGATTTATTTTGCATTTTATCAAGGCGTGTGCTATGATAGTCCTGAATGTGGAAACGATTCCAGGGGGTCACGGAATGGAGCGGGAGGATCTGGACAAACTGCTGGCAGAGATCATCGCCCAGGCCAGGGCCGCCGGCGTGCCCGTCAGCCCGCACATCGACTCCCATGTGGCGGTGAATCCCCGGGCCAAGGCCCGCTTCGGCTGCTGCCGCACCCGCCGGGGGCGGCACACCATCGAGCTGTCCGCCCACACCCTCCAGGGGGATGAGCGGGCGGTCCGCCGGGTGCTGGCCCACGAGGTGCTCCACACCTGCCCCGGCTGCGCCGACCACGGCCCCCGCTGGAAGCAGTGGGCGGCGGTGATGAACGCTCAGTACGGCTACGGGCTCCGGCGGACGGACAGCTTCGAGTCCCTGGGGCTGGAGGACCGGCGGCCGGTGCGCTACGTGGCGGAGTGCACCCGCTGCGGGGCCCGCATCCCCCGGATGAAGCGTTCCCCCCTCATCGAGCACCCGGAGCGCTACCGCTGCCGCTGCGGCGGCTCCTTCCGTATCCTCACTCCCCCCTTCGGGGAGAACACATAATAGTAAAGGTGGTTTTTTGTATGCGGCGCGCAGGCATCCTTCTTCCCATCTTTTCCCTGCCCTCTCCCTACGGCATCGGCGCCATGGGTCAGGCCGCCCGTGACTTTGTGGACTTTCTGGCCCGGTCCGGCCAGTCCTGCTGGCAGCTTCTGCCCGTGGGGCCCACCAGCTACGGCGATTCCCCCTATCAGTCCTTCTCCTCCTTCGCCGGCAACCCCTATTTCATCGACCTGGACGATCTGGCCGCCGAGGGCCTGCTGGCTCCGGAGGACTATCAGGACCTGAGCTGGGGCGGCAGCCCGGCGGACATCGACTACGGCCTGCTGTACGTGACCCGCTACCCCGTCCTCCGCAAGGCGTGCGCCCGGCTGCTGGCCGCCCCTCCGGCGGACTATGAGCAGTTCCTGCGGGACAACGGCTGGCTGGACAACTACGCCCTCTTCATGGCCCTGAAGGACCGCCACGGCGGCCGCCCCTGGCTGGAGTGGCCGGAGCCCCTCCGCCGCCGGGAGCCCGGCGCCCTGGCCGCCGCCCGGGCGGAGCTGGCTGAGGATGTGGCCTTCTGGCAGGCGGTGCAGTACCTGTTCTACCACCAGTGGGACGGGCTGAAGCGCCTGGCCAACGAGCGGGGGGTGTCCATCATCGGGGACCTGCCCATCTACGTGCCCCTGGACAGCGCCGACGTCTGGGCCGAGCCGGAGCAGTTCCAGCTGGACGAGACGCTCACCCCCACGGAGGTGGCAGGCTGCCCGCCGGACGGCTTCTCCCCCGACGGACAGCTGTGGGGCAACCCCCTGTTCGACTGGGAGCGCATGAAGGGCGAAAGCTACCGCTGGTGGATGCGGCGCATCGACTTCCAGTTCCGCATCTTCGACACCCTGCGCATCGACCACTTCCGCGGCCTGGACGAGTACTACGCCATCCCCTACGGGGACGTCAACGCCCGCCGGGGCCACTGGCGGCCCGGCCCGGGGAAGGACTTCTTCCGGGCGCTCCGGGAGACGCTGGGCGACCGGGACATCATCGCGGAGGACCTGGGCTTCATGACCGACACCGTGCGGGAGCTGCTGGCCTTCAGCGGCTACCCCGGCATGAAGATCCTCCAGTTCGCCTTCTACAACTGCGACCGCACCAACGGCGATCTGCCCCACAACTACCCGAAGCACTGCGTGGTGTACGCCGGCACCCATGACAACGACACCATTCTGGCCTGGCTGGACACCCTGAAGCCCGACGAGCTGGACTACGCCCACCGCTACATGCGCCTCAGCCCCGAGGAGGGCTTCCACTGGGGGGCCATGCGCACGGCGTGGGCCAGCCCGGCGGACCTGGCGGTGATGCAGATGCAGGACATTCTGGGCCTGGGCCGCGAGAGCCGCACCAACATCCCCTCCACCCTGGGGTGCAACTGGCGCTGGCGGCTGGTGCCCGGTCAGCTGACCGATGACCTGGCGGAGAAGCTGCGCCGGGACATGACGGCCTTCTGCCGGGTATAATAGAGCGGGGCGGTGCCCGCGGCCCCATATTCCCGCCGACCGGGCGGCCCGCTGGGGTTTCCGCCGCCTGCGGGCGGCGGGGCGCTCCGCTGGGGTAACTTTCTCTCACGCAAGAGAAAGTCACCAAAGAGTGCGCACAAGGGGGCGCACCCCCTTATGTATCCCCCCGTTGGCCCTTCAGTGCGTCCTTCTATTTCCGGCGCGCAAGGACGAATTGGCCAGCGTCGCCCCCGCGTCCGCTTCGTGCGGAGGTGGGT
>CAVJBM010000106.1:0-6691 GCA_963647775.1 Anaerovibrio sp. | reverse complement strand
AGGTCGTCACAAGTGACGACTTCCTCGATCTGCTGATTTCCAAGGGCTGCGTCTTCGCATGGTACTTCCACTATATGCCCGTGGGCGTCAATGCCAGCACTGACCTGTTGCTGACGCCGGAGCAGCGTGCCTACATGAAGGATCGCATCCGCGAAATTCGCGGTGTCACCGGCGGCAAGGAGATCTACTGCATCGACTTCCAGAACGACGGCGAGTTCGCCGGCGGCTGCGTGGCCGGCGGGCGCATCTACTGTCACATCAACGCCGCCGGCGATGTGGAGCCCTGTGTGTTCATCCACTACTCCGGCGCCAACATCAAGGAAAAGAGCTTTATGGAGTGCCTCCAGCAGCCGCTGTTCAAGCTGTACCGGAAGGGTCAGCCCTTTAATGAGAACCAGCTGCGGCCCTGTCCCATGCTGGAGAATCCGGACCTGCTGCCCAAGATGGTGGCGGAGAGCGGGGCCCGCTCCACCGATCTGGAGGCCCCGGAGAGCGCCGAGCACCTGTGCGAGAAGTGCAGGGCCTACGCCGACTGCTGGAAGCCCCAGGCGGAAAAGCTGTGGGCGGAGGACCACCCCCAGGCTTGATCGCGGAAAAGAAAAAACTGGCGCTGCCGATGGCAGCGCCAGTTTTTTTATCCCAGGTACGCCTTTTTCACGGCGGCGTTGCTCAGCAGCTCCCTGCCCGTGCCGGTGAGGGTGATGCGCCCGGTCTCCAGCACGTAGCCCACGTCGGCGGTCTGGAGGGCCATGTTGGCGTTCTGCTCGATGAGCAGGACGGTGACGCCCTTGCGGTTGATCTCCTTGATGATCTCGAAAATGCCCTTGACCACCAGCGGGGCAAGGCCCAGGGACGGCTCATCCATCATGATGAGTTTGGGCCGGCCCATCAGCGCCCGGCCAACGGCCAGCATCTGCTGTTCGCCGCCGGACAGGGTGCCCGCCGACTGCCACGACCGCTCTTTCAGCCGGGGGAACAGTTCGTAGACCCAGTTCAGGTCGGTCTCGATACCCTCCTTGTCCTTGCGGAGGTAGGCGCCGATCTTCAGGTTTTCCAGCACCGTCAGGTTGGGGAACACCCGCCGCCCCTCGGGCACCAGGGCCAGACCCATGGAGACGATCCGGTCGGAGGACAGGCCGGTGATGTCCGCCCCCTGGAAGTGGATGCGCCCCTCGGCGGGCTTCACCAGCCCGGCGGCGGTGCGCAGGATGGTGGACTTGCCCGCGCCGTTGGCACCGATGAGGGTGACGATCTTGCCCTCGGGCACCTCAAAGGTGATGCCCTTCACCGCCTCGATGCCGCCGTAGCGGACCTTCAGTTCATTGATCCTCAGCATCGTCTGCCACCCCCAGATACGCGTCGATGACGCGCTGATCGTTCTGTACCGCCTCGGGCTTGCCCTCGGAGATCTTGCTGCCAAAGTCGATGACGTAGATGTAGTCGGAGATCTTCATGACCAGGTCCATGTGGTGCTCGATGAGGAACACGGTCAGCTTGTGCCGCTCCCGGATCTCGCAGATGAACTCCGCCAGTTCCTGAGTCTCCTGGGGGTTCATGCCCGCGGCGGGCTCGTCCAGCAGGAGCAGCTTGGGGTCGGTGGCCAGGGCCCGGGCGATCTCCAGCCGGCGCTGCAGGCCGTAGGGCAGGCTGGTGGCCAGCTCGTCCTTGTGCTTTTCCAGCCCCTGCTCCACCAGCAGGGCCATGGTCTCCTCCCGCATCCGCTTCTCCTCCTGCCAGTTCAGGCGGAAGGTGGCGGTGAAGAGGTTGGAGGTCCGCCGCAGGTGCTTGGCGGTGAGGATATTTTCAAACACCGTCATGGAGCTGAACAGCCGGATGTTCTGGAAGGTGCGGGCCATGCCCAGCTTGGTCAGCTGGTCCGGCGTCTTGCGGAGGACCTGGGTGTACTCCCCGGCGTGGGTGCCGGCGTACTGCTTTTTCATCTTGCCCCGGGGGTGATTTTCGATGACCTTTTCCCCGTTGAACCAGATGGCGCCGTTGGTGGGCTCGTACACGCCGGTGATGCAGTTGAAGGCGGTGGTCTTGCCGGCGCCGTTGGGGCCGATGAGGGCCACCAGTTCCCCCTCTTTCACGTCGAGGTTCAGGTCGTTCACGGCCACCACGCCGCCGAACTGCATGGTGACGTGGTCCACCTTCAGAATGGTCTTTTTCTCGTCCATTTACCGGTCACCGCCTTCCGCCGGGGCGGCCTTTCTGCCGCTGAGTTTGCGCTTGAACCACTGGAGCTCGTCATACACCGAAATTTCCCGGCTGCCCATGATGCCTTTGCGGAAGAACAGCACGATGATCATGATGAGCACGGAGAACACCACCATGCGGAAGCCGGGGCCCAGCAGGGGGATCTTGTGGCCGGCGGCGGTGTAGGTCTCCAGGTCCAGGAATTTCAGCCACCACTCGCTGCTGGCGTAGTAGATGAAGGCGGCCAGCACAGAGCCGGACACGGAGCCGATGCCGCCGATGACCACCACCAGAAGGATCTGATAGGTCATGCTGGTGGTGAAGGACACGGAGGACACGCTGGTGTTGCACATGGCCAGCATGGCCCCCGCCACGCCGCAGAAGAAGGAGCTGACGGTGAAGGAGATGCGCTTGTGCCGGGCCAGGTTGATGCCCATGGCCTCGGCGGCGATCTCATCGTCCCGGATGGCCTTGAAGGCCCGGCCGTAGGTGGAGTTGATGAGCAGGATGATGATGAGGATGCACACCCCCGCGATGGCCGCGTAGACCAGGATGTTCTTGGGGGAGGTGAAGTTGTTGATGGGGTCGGGGCCGTTGGTCAGGGGGCCCAGCTGCTGCAGCTGCACCAGGCCGCGGACGATCTCGGCAAAGCCCAGGGTGGCGATGGCCAGGTAGTCGCTCTTCAGCCGCAGCACCGGCAGGCCGATGAGAAAGGCGAAGAAGGCCGCCACCAGGCCGGCCAGGATGAGGGCCAGCACCATGGGCATCTGGAAGTTGATGATGCTGTCGCCGTAGTTGCGGAACACGGAGGACCGCAGGGACACGGGAATGGTGAAGATGGCAAAGGTGTACGCCCCCAGCAGCATGAAGCCCGCCTGACCCAGGGAGAACAGGCCGGTGAAGCCGTTGAGCAGGTTCATGGCCACGGCGGCCAGGGAGAAGGTGCACACCTTGCGCACCACGGAGAACCACATGGACGTGGACGGGGCCCGCAGCTGGATGAGCAGCATCAGGGCGAAGAGCACGGCGATGAGGATCAGGTTGCAGATGGTCCGCTTGGAGCGGTCCCAGAATGTCTTGTTTTCCATCGTCACACCTTCTCCGTTACGTTCTCACCGAAAATGCCGGTGGGCTTGACGACCAGAATGATAATGAGCAGGGCAAAGGAGATCACGTCGCTGAAGTCGGCCAGGCCCACGGCCTTGGCCAGGCTCTCCACCACGCCGATGATGAGCGCGCCTACCACCGCCCCGGGGATGGAGCCGATGCCTCCCACCACGGCGGCGATAAACGCCTTGATGCCGGGGGTGGAGCCCGCCAGGTGGTTGATGCCGGTGTTCTTGGCGAAGTAGAGCACCGCGCCCACGGCGGCCAGGAAGGCGCCGATGGCGAAGGTCATGGAGATGACGTGGTCGATCTTGATGCCCATGAGGCGGCTGGTCTCGAAATCCCGGGAGACCGCCCGCATGGCCATGCCGAACTTGGTGTGGTTGATGACCAGCACCAGCAGCACCATCAGCACCACGGCCACGATGGGGGAGATGAACACCGCCACCTTGTCCTTCACGCCGAACAGACGGACGCTGTCGCTGATGACGGGGATGTCCGGGAACTGCTTGCTCAGGCCGCCGGTGATGTAGCTGACCAGGTTCTGCAGCAGGTAGCTGACGCCGATGGCCGAGATCATGGAGGACATCCGGGGGGCCTGCCGCAGGGGGGCGTAGGCGCACTTCTCGATCAGGTAGCCCAGGATCACGGTGAGGACGATCATGATGAGCACGCTGGCCAGAATGGGCATGGAGGGGAAGCTGGCGGCCAGGTAGATGAGCATGATGCCGGACACCATGAACATATCGCCGTGGGCGAAGTTGATGAGCTTCAGGATGCCGTATACCATGGTGTAGCCGATGGCCACCAGGGCGAACTGCCCGCCGGTGGCCAGGCCCCGGATGAGATAGGGTACGATGTTCATAGGCTTCAACCTTTCGAAAAGCACGGCAAAGGGGGCGTATGCCCCCTTGCCGCAGCTTTTACAGAGTCTTGGGTCTTACTTGGAGACGGTGTCCCAGGCGAACTGGGCCATGACGGAGCCCTGGAAGGGATCCAGGAAGCAGAGACGGAAGTAGAAGTCGTGCCCCTCGGTGACGGCGGTGTTGGTGCAGCTCAGGCCGATGGCAGGCACGCCGGCGGCGGCGAAGGTGTCAGCCGCGGCGATGGACACGCCGGAGCCGTAGGAGCCCAGGGAGACCAGGGCGCCCTGGGACACGATGGCGCTGGCGGCGGTGACGGCGTTCTCCTCCAGGGAGCCGTTGTCGCTGAGGTAGGTGACCACGGTGTACTCCTCGCCGTCAATGGTGATCTTGTTGTCCAGGGAGTTGGCGTACATCACGCCCAGGACCTCCTGCTTGCCGCCGGCGGCGTTGTTGCCGGAGGTGGGCTCGTAAATGCCGATGGTGATGACCTTGTTCGCGGTGTCCAGAGCCACGCCGGAGGCGGAGCCGTAGTCAAAGGCGGAGGCGGGGACGGCGTCGTTGGCCACGGTCTGGACCTTCACGAACTCGAAGGCGCTGTCGCCGGCCTTCTTGATGTAGGCGCTGTCCTTGATGGCGTCGCCGGTGGAATCGAACTGAATCTTGCCGGTGACGGCGTTGTCGTAGGTCAGGGTCCACAGGGCCTTGGCCACGTCCACGGAGGTCAGGGCGGAGCCCTTCTCCTCGGCGGCGGCCCGGATGGCGGCCACGGCCACGTTGTAGCCGTCGAAGCCCAGGGCGGACACGGCCGCCACGATGTCGTTGCCGCCGTTCATGTCGAAGTACTCGGGGTTGGCGTTCAGCCAGGCCTTGAAGCCGGTGACGAACTCCTTGGCGGCGCCGGCGGAGTCGTTCTCATCAAAGAAGGTGGAGCAGTAGACCGAGAAGTCCGCGCCCTTGGCGCCGTCCAGAATGACGGAGGACTCCCAGGTGTCGCCGGCCATGATGGGGCACTCGATGCCCAGGTCCTGGGCGTTCTTCAGCAGGTTGGCGGCCACGGCGGTGGAGTTGGGGGCGAAGATCACAGCGGCCTTGTTGTCCAGAGCCTTCTGCAGGTAGTCGGAGAAGTTGGTGGTGTTGGTGGGGAAGGTCTCCATAATGACCTTGCCGCCCAGCTTCTCAAAGGCGGACTGGAAGTTGTTGGCCAGGCCCAGGGAATAGGTGTCGCCCTTTTCGGCGATGACGTAGGCCACCGGGGCGTCGCCGCTGCTGGGGTTATTGCTGGCGCTGGGCTTGTCGCCGCCGCCGGAGCAGGCGGCCAGCGCGAATACCATGGCTGCGGCCATCAGAAATGCAAGTATCTTTTTCATCGTTTGTTCCTCCTTGTTGCAGATGCTGTTGGGCGGACCGCAGGGGTGCAGTCCACAATACAAGAACACTTGTCCTTGAATTTATGTGCTTCATTATAGCAAAGGGTAAAAGAAAATGCAAGAACGAGGACTATAACTTTCATAAAAAATTCGACGCGCTTTTTGTGGAGAGTGACAGGAGATCGGCGGTCCTGCCCGCCGCCGCGCCTTGCGGAGGGGGCGGGAGTGTGGTATGATACCCTTATAAATACAGGCAGCTGCCCGGAGGAGGACGCCCATGAAGCCCATCGCCCACATCCGTTCCGATTTTCCCACCAAGTTCGGCATCCCACGCCAGGCGGGGCTGGCGGAGCACCTGACGGCCACCGTGGTGTTCGAGCCGGAGTTCCGCGACCCGGAGGCCCTGCGGGGCATCGAGGGCTTCTCCCACCTGTGGCTCATCTGGGAGTTCTCCGCGGCCAGGCGGGAGGAGTGGTCCCCCACGGTGCGGCCGCCCCGGTTGGGGGGCAACGTGCGGCTGGGGGTGTTCGCCACCCGGTCGCCCTTCCGGCCCAACCCCATCGGCCTGTCCTGCGTGGGGCTGGCGGCAGTGGAAAAGACGGCGGAATTGGGCACGGTGCTGCGGGTGACGGGGGCCGACCTGATGGACGGCACGCCCATCTACGACATCAAGCCCTACATCCCCTACGCCGACTGCCATCCCGAGGCCGCGGAGGGCTTTACCGCCCCGGGGCAGGACTACCTGCTGGCGGTGGACATCCCGGCGCCGCTGCTGGAGCGGGTGCCGCCGGACCGGCGGGAGGCCCTGCGGGAGGTGCTGGCCCAGGACCCCCGGCCCGCCTACCAGCGGGACAGCCAGCGGGGGTACGGCTTCGGCTTTGCCGGGCTGGAGGTGCGCTTCACCGTCCGGGACGGGGTGCTCACCGTGACAGATGTGCGGAAAATTTGAAGGAAAACTTGCAAAACGGGCCGCTAAAAAGCCCCGGGGCCTGTAGGGGGCCGCTGTTCCCAGCGGCCCGCGGGCCGGGAGACCCGGCCCCTACAAGCCCAAACACCCGCCCCACCAGGCGCACTCAAAACGTCGCACGGTCCAAAACACGCCTCCGCACGAAGCGGACGCGGGGGCGACGCAGAGACAATGCGTTTTACCCCAGC
>CAVJBM010000105.1:0-3491 GCA_963647775.1 Anaerovibrio sp. | reverse complement strand
GTGGAGCAACATGCTGGGCGGCACCGAGCTGATCCGCAAGAAGCTGGGCAAGGACGCCCATGCCATGACCATCACCCTGCTGATGAACAGCGAGGGCAAGAAAATGGGCAAGACCGCCAGCGGCGCGGTATGGCTGGACCCCAATAAGACCAGCCCCTACGAGTTCTACCAGTACTGGCGCAACGTGGGCGACGCCGACGTGCTCAAGTGCATCCGGATGCTCACCTTCCTGCCCCTGGAGCAGATCGACGAGATGGACAAGTGGGAGGGCGCCCAGCTGAACACCGCCAAGGAGATCCTGGCCTTTGAACTGACCAAGCTGGTCCACGGCGAGGAGGAGGCCGAGAAGGCCCAGTCCGCCGCCAAGGCCCTGTTCTCCACCGGCGGCGACAGGAGCAGCATGCCCACCACCGAACTGGCCGACGGCGACTTTACCGACGGCAGGATCGGCGCTCTGTCTCTGCTGGTGAAGTGCGGCCTGGCCACCTCCAACGGCGAGGCCCGCCGGCTCATCCAGCAGGGCGGCGTGACCATGGGCGAGGACAAGATGGCCGACCCGGCTGCCCAGTTCGCGCGGGACGCCTTCGTCGGCGACGGCGTCATCATCAAGAAGGGCAAAAAGGTCTTCCACTGCGTGAAGCTGGCCTGAATGACCGCATAAAAAGCACCCCTGCCTTACGGAGGCAGGGGTGTTTCTTTATTCCGCCGCGTGGTCGCAGTAGAAGCAGCGGGTGAGCCCCTCCGGGTCCCGGTAGAAGCGGGGGGCCAGTCCCCGCTCCCACGCGGTGATGCAGTGGGGATTGCCGCAGGCGCAGGCGGCGGACACCTCCGGGCCCTTGACCGGGGCGGCGGAGGGGGCGTACCTCTCATCCAGCAGCTTGAGGATGAGGGCCATGCGCATCAGCTTGCCGTTGCGGGTCTGGGGGAAGTAGCAGGCCCGGGGATCACTGTCTACGGCAGGGGAGATCTCGTTGACCCGGGGCAGGGGGTGCATGACGATCATGCGCTCCTTGGCGGCAGCCAGCTTTTCCAGGGTGAGGATGCAGCTGTCCTTCAGCCGCTCGTAGGCAGCCGGGTCCTGAAAGCGCTCCTTCTGGACGCGGGTCATGTAGAGGATGTCCAGTTCGCCCATCTTGTCCTCCAGCGCGCGGCACTCCGCGTACTCGATGCCCAGGGAGGTGATATACCGCTCCTTGATGTACTCCGGCAGGGCCAGCTCCTCCGGCGAGATGAGGACGAACCTGGTGCCGGGGTAGCGGGACATGGCGGCGATGAGGGAGTGGACGGTGCGGCCGTATTTCAGGTCGCCGCACAGGCCAACGGTAAGCCCGTCCAGCCGGCCCAGCTCCCGCTTGATGGTCAGCAGGTCCGCCAGGGTCTGGGTGGGGTGGAGGTGCCCGCCGTCGCCGGCGTTGATGACGGGCACGGCGGAGTGGGCGCAGGCGATGTAGGGCGCACCGTCCCGGGGGTGGCGCATGGCGATGATGTCGGCGTAGCCGGATACCACCTCGATGGTGTCGGCCAGGCTCTCCCCCTTGGCGGAGGAGGACGAGTTGGCGTCGGAAAAGCCGATGACGCTGCCCCCCAGGGAGAGCATGGCGGACTCAAAGCTCAGCCGGGTGCGGGTGGAGGGCTCGAAGAAGAGGGTGGCCAGGGTCTTATGGCGCAGGGCGTCGGCGTACTGCTCCGGATGGGCGGCAATGTCCTCCGCCCGGGCCATGAGCTCGTCCAGCTCCGCCGCGGACAGGTCCAGAATGTCGGTCAGGTGCTTCATGGCTCACGCTCCGATCCAGCTCTCGTCCGAGGGGTCATCGCGGAAGGCCAGCAGGCGCTTCACGTCGGCCTTGGCGATGTAGCCCTCATCGGCGGCGGCCCGGGCGATGGTGTCAAAGTCTGTCAGGCTGATGTTCTTTACACCCGCTGCGGCCAGGCGGTCCAGACCCTTTTTCATGCCGTAGGTGAAGATGCTCACCACGCCCAGCACGTCGGCCCCGGCCTGACGCAGGACCTCCACCACCTCCAGTACGCTGCCCGCGGTGGAGACGAGGTCCTCAATGACCACCACGCGCTGGCCGGGCTCCAGCCGGCCCTCGATCTGATTCTGCCGGCCGTGGTCCTTGGCGCCGGAGCGCACATAGCCCATGGGCATCCCAAGGATGTGCCCGGCGATGGCGGCGTGGGCGATGCCGGCGGTGGAGGTGCCCATGAGCACCTGGGCCTCCGGGAACTCCCGGCGGACGGTGTCAGCGATGGCCTGCTCCACCCGGTTGCGGACCTGGGGGGCGGTGAGGATCAGCCGGTTGTCGCAGTAGACGGGGCTTTTGATGCCGCTGGCCCAGGTGAAGGGCTCGTCCGGGCGGAAAAAGACGGCCTGGATGGACAGGAGATCCCTGGCGATCTGTTCTTTCAGTTCGGTCATGTTACAGTCCTCCTTCGGTAAATTCGCGCAGGCAGCGCTGGTAGGCGGCCACGGGGTCGGCGGCGGCGGTGATGGGCCGGCCCACCACGATGTAGTCGGAGCCCAGGGCTCTGGCCCGGGCGGGGGTGGTGACCCGCTTCTGGTCGCCGGCATCGCCGTCGGCAAAGCGGACGCCGGGGGTCACGGTGAGAAAGTCCGCGCCGCAGAGGTCGTGGACCTCGCCGGCCTCCAGGGGGGAGCACACCACCCCGTCCAGTCCGGCGTCACGGGCCAGCTTGGCGTAGCTGCGCACCACCTCCGCCATGGGCCGGTCGATGAGCAGCTCCTCCCGGAGGGCGCGCTGGTCGGTGCTGGTGAGTTGGGTCACGGCGATGAGCAGGGGACGGCTGCCGTCCGGGCGGGTGAGGCCCTCCAGGGCGGCCTCCATCATCTCGCGGGTCCCCGCGGCGTGGAGGTTGCACAGGTCCACGTCCAGATCGGACAGCACCCCCATGGCCTTCCTCACGGTGTTGGGGATGTCGTGCAGCTTCAGGTCCAGGAAGATCTTGTGTCCTCGCTCCTTGATCTGCCGCACGACAGAGGGCCCCTCTGCGTAAAAGAGCTCCATACCCACCTTCACAAAGGGCTTTCTGCCGCCCTGAAAGCGGTCCAGAAAGGCGAAGGTCCGCTCCGCGCTCTCAAAATCCAGTGCTACGATCACGTCTCGTTTATCCATGGTGTGCGCCTCCTATGAAGTCAGTCAGACTGTCGATCCCGTATTTTTCCATGGCCGAGGGCAGCCCCTCGACGATCCTCTTGCAGGCCCAGGGGTCCAGCAGATTGGCGGTCCCCACCTCCACGGCGGACGCGCCGGCCAGCATCATCTCGATCACGTCCTCGGCGGAGGACACGCCGCCCATGCCGATGACCGGGATGGACACCGCCTCGTACACCCGCCAGACCATGCCCAGGGCAATGGGGAACGCCGCCGGGCCGGAGTAGCCCGCCAGCTTGTTGGCGATGACCGGCCTGCGGCCGCGCAGGTCGATGCGCATCCCCATCAGCGTGTTGATGAGGCTGATGCCGTTGGCTC
>CAVJBM010000104.1:0-2379 GCA_963647775.1 Anaerovibrio sp. | reverse complement strand
ATGCTGGTGTAGCTCAGCTGGTAGAGCAGCTGATTTGTAATCAGCAGGTCGGGGGTTCGAATCCGTCCACCAGCTCCACCTCTCAACTGAATATGGAGGAGTACCCAAGTGGCCAAAGGGGACAGACTGTAAATCTGCTAGCTTTGCTTTCGGTGGTTCGAATCCACCCTCCTCCACCAAAATAATGGATACCGCCTTGGCGGTGTCCATTATTTTGTTGTGTGGGGGTGACCGCTCGGCCGCCGCCGCGGAGCGGCGGTGGGGCGAATCCCCGCAGCGTGAAGAAAATGTGCCGCCGACTAAGCGCGCCCATCCGTCCCGGCCGCCGCAGTTCCCCCTCCCTTCATGGCCGAATTTAGAACGGATGTTCGATTCCGTGGGGATAAATTACCACCATCCGGGCCAAAAGTCAAGGGGTGCGGCCCGCTTTTTCCCGGCGGATTTTGGGCAGCAGACCGAAAAATGGGACGTGCCCGCCTGGCGGAGTTGCACACAGGGCCGGGCTGAAAGCAAGATTTACAAAGGGTTCACAGAATCGGGGTTGAATCCCTCCGGGCGGCGCGGTATGATAAGAAAAAAGATCATCTGGAGGCGAGCGCCATGAAAAAACGTACCTTCCTCGGCCTGGCCGGGATCGCCGCGGCGGGCGCGGGGGTGGCCGGCGGGCTGACGGCCCTCGGCAATCTGCTGTACAAGTCCGGCGTGGCCGCACCCGCCCGGGAGAACCGCTCCGACCGCTGGCCCACCCAGCAGGAGGGCCGCATGTGGGCCCGGGAGGGGGAGGGCTTCAGCCCCGTGACCCTCACCGCGCCGGACGGGCTGCTCCTGCGGGGCTACGCCCTCCTGGCCGGAGAAAATGAGCACCGCTGGGCCATCTGTATGCACGGCTTCCGGGACTCCATGGAGGCCATGGGGGCCATCGCCCGGCACTACGCCGGCCTGGGCTGGAACGTGCTCCTGCCCGACCAGCGGGGCCACGGCCAGAGCGAGGGCGACTACGTGGGCTGGGGCTATGACGAGCGGCTGGACCTGCTGGGCTGGATCAGCTTCATCACCCGGCGGGACCCGGAGGCCCGCATCCTGCTCCACGGCGTGTCCATGGGTGCGGCCACCGTGCTGATGGCCACCGGCGGCCCCCTGCCCAAGCAGGTGAAGGCGGCGGTGTCCGACTGCTCCTACACCGCCATCGAGCCGGAGATGAAGCACGTGGTGGACCGTCGGATGCGCAAAAAGCTGAACATCCCGGTGCAGGTCCCCTTCGGCGTGCTGTTCTCCGCCCTGCGGCGGATCACCCTCCGCCGGGCGGGGTACGACCTGAAGGACGTGGCCCCCATCGAGGCGGTGGCCCGCTCCAGCACGCCCACCCTGTTCATCCACGGGGAGGAGGACGAGGTGGTGCCCCCCGCCATGCTGGGCAGGCTGTACCAGGCGGCCCGCTGCCCCAAGAGCTTTCTGGTGGTGCCCGAGGCGGGACATACCGAGGCCGTGGGCGCCCGGCCGGAGCTCTACTGGGCGGCGGTGGACCCCTTCATCGCCAAGTATATGGACTGAACGAAAAAATCCCTCCGTCCGGCCGGACAGGGGGATTTTCCCTTGAATCCACGGCTGCTTTCTGATATACTGTGGCACAGGATCGGAAGAAACGAGCAGGAGGAATCAACTATGCTGAAAGTCGAACGCATCTCCGTGATGAACCTGGAAAACGCCATGCGCGGCGCCCGCAACCCGCTGAACAGCTGGGACAAGGGCGACAGCGCCTATGATGAGAAGGGCAACTATATTCTGGGGGAGAACGACCTGTCTCTGGCCA
The DNA here is from genome assembly GCA_963647775.1 of Anaerovibrio sp. GTDB lineage: Bacteria > Bacillota > Clostridia > Oscillospirales > Oscillospiraceae > Enterenecus. The sequence goes on along the minus strand of CAVJBM010000104.1, from coordinate 569 downwards.
CCCGCCTGTGCGAGGCGGGCAGCGACCACCGGAAGTTCATCCGCCAGATCCTGGTGTCCATGGACATCACCGCCCCCATGTACTGGTGGAAGGAGTTCGACACCTACAAGGTGGGCACCGTGGCCAACTCCACCTCCACCATGCACAAGATCCACTCCAACAAGTTCGAGCTGGACGACTTCTCCACCGACCACATGACCTCCGAGTCCCTCATGGAGTTCGACCGGTTCGTGGCCTACCTGGAGGAGGTGCGCCAGCGCTATCTGGCCACCAAGGACAAGAAATACTGGTACGACATGATCCAGCTGCTGCCCTCCAGCTACAACCAGATGCGCACCGTCACCATGAACTACGAGGTGCTGGTGAACATCTTCTATGCCCGCCGGGCCCATAAGCTGGACGAGTGGCACACCCTCTGCGATGTGATCCTCACCCTGCCCTACGCCCGGGAGCTCATCGGCGCCTGCAGCGGGGAGACGCTGTGATCCCGCCCCATTGAGTTCCATTCAAAAAAGAACCGCCCCCGCCGTGTACACGGCGGGGGCGCTTTTGTCATCTCAGATGCCAGA